>NZ_ALCB01000066.1:0-5282 GCF_000282935.1 Actinomyces sp. ICM39 | reverse complement strand
CCGCTCGAATGAGCGGGGGCCACCCCTTCAGCATTCAACCGATGCGTGAAGCCTTCACTTCGCGGCGGAAACGCGGACCTTGAGGTTCGCGGACACCTCGGGGTGCAGGCCGACGGTCACCGTGTAGTCGCCAACGGCCTTGATGGGCGAGGCGATGATGACGCGACGACGATCGATGGTCTGGCCCAGCTGCTCCTTGACCGCGTCAGCGATCGCAGCAGCGGAGACGGCGCCGAACAGGCGGCCGGAGTTGCCAACCTTGCCGGAGATCTCGACAACGGCACCCTGGAGGGCGTCGCGCACGGCGCGAGCGTCGTCGATCGTGGCGATCTCGTGGCGGCGACGAGCAGCGGCGATCTGGTCGATCTGCTTCTGCGCGCCGGCGGTCCACTTGGCGGCGAAGCCGCGGGGGACCAGGTAGTTGCGGGCGTAGCCAGCCTTGACCTCGACGACCTCGCCGGCGTGGCCGAGGTTGGGGACGTCGTGGGTGAGGATCAGTTTCGTGGTAGCCATATCAGCTGTGTCCTTCCCTTATCAGCGGCCGGTCGTGGAGTAGGGCAGCAGAGCCATCTCACGCGCGTTCTTGACGGCGCGAGCGATCTTGCGCTGCTCCTGCGTGGAAACACCGGTCACGCGACGGGCGCGGATCTTGCCGCGGTCCGAGATGAACTTACGCAGCAGAGCGGTGTCCTTGTAGTCGATCTTGTCGATCTTGGCCGACTTCAGCGGGTTGGCCTTCTTCTTGATGGGCTTGTTGCGAAGTTGGGGCTTCGCCATGATGGTCTCCTAGTGAATCCGGGCGGACTGTGCCGCCCCAAGCGTGTTGTCTTCGACGTGGCGCTATCCGGCGTAGGTGCCGGGGCGCGCGACTTTAGAACGGGGGCTCGTCGCCGAAGGAGGTGGCGCCGCCAGCGGGGGCGGAACGCCACGGGTCCTCGGGGGAGCCGCCGGTCGGTGCGCCGTAGTTGGCGCCACCCTGGCCGTATCCACCCTGGCCGCCGCCGTAACCGCCGCCCTGCTGGGGCGCGCCCTGCTGGCCGCGGTTGTCGGACTGGTAGCCGCCGCCACCGGAGGGGGCGGTGCGGGTGACCTGCGCGCGTGCGCGGCGCAGGGAGGGGCCGACCTCGTCGACCTGCAGCTCAACGACCGTGCGACGTTCACCCTGCTGGGTGTCGTACGAGCGCTGGGTGAGGCGACCCTGAACGATGACGCGCATGCCCTTACGCAGCGACTCGGCGACGTTCTCAGCGGTCTCGCGCCACACGGAGCAGCGCATGAAGAGGGTGTCGCCGTCGCGCCACTCACCGGCGTTACGGTCGTAGGTTCGGGGGGTGGAGGCCACCGTGAAATCGGCGACCGCGGCACCGGACTGCGTCCAACGCAGTTCGGGGTCAGCGGTCAGGTTACCGATGACAGTGATGACGGTATCTCCGGCCATGTCGGCTCCTCGGGCTTAGAGGGTGTGGTGTCGGCTCAGTGAGCGTCGGGGCGCAGGAGCTTCGTACGGAGAATGGTCTCGTCGATGCCCATGCGGCGGTTGATCTCGAGAGCGACCTCGGGGGTCGTGGTCATGTCGATGACGACGTAGATGCCCTCAGAACGCTTGAGGATGTCGTAAGCAAGGCGGCGCTTGCCCCAGACGTCAACGTTCTCGACGGATCCGCCGTTGGCAGCCACGGGTGCCAGGTACTTCTCCATCATGGGGGCGACGGTGCGCTCGTCGATCGAAGGATCGAGGATCACCATCAGTTCGTAGTTACGCACGTTGGTTCCCACCTCCTATGGTCTTTACGGTCACGGACGGTCCGTGACAGGAGGGCGTTGCGTATGGCCCGTGAGGGCCTGCTGGACCGGCCGCGGGTGCGGATAGTCCAGCTACCCACTTTACACGGGTGGCAGCGTCTTCGCTAGGGCGTTTCCGGTCACGATTGGGCTCCTCGGAACGAGGCGTGGGCTCGCCCCGCCGGGACGCCGACCCCCGCGCGAAACCGCGGGTGGGGACGAGGCCGGCCCCGGCCTCGTCGATCGGCTACAGAGAGCGGGCACCGAGCCCGTTGGTGAGGGCCCGCATGCCCGTGTAGACGGCCGAGTAGGCGAGCCAGACCATCGCGAGGGCGAGGGAGGGGCGTGCCGTGAGCGTGGCGGAGTGGGCGATGACCCACAGGAGGGGCGCGTAGACGACAAGGTTGACGATGCCGGCGACGGCCAGGTAGCGGCCTCGGCCCGCGCCGATGAGGACGCCGTCGAGGAGGAAGACGTAGCCTGCGATGGGCTGGAAGAGTGCGCCGACGATGATGGCGACGGTCGCGTAGTCGATGACGGTCTGGTCGGTCGTGAAGATGCGGGTAATCCAGGGCGCGGTGATCGCCAGAGCGACGCCGACGGCGACGCCGAAGCCGATGCCCCAGCGTGAGAGGGTGCGCAGGAGGGGGCGCATGGCGCCGCGCTCTCCGGTGCCGGTTGTGAATCCGGCGAGCGCCTGGGCGGCGATCGCGAGGGCGTCGAGCACGTACGCGGCGAAGGACCACAGGGTCCACACGATCTGGTGAGCGGCCAGGGCCTGGGTGGAGATCGCGGTGACCGCGCTCAGGGTCGCCAGGAGGGCGACGCGCAGTGCGAGGGTGCGCACGAGCAGAGGCGCTCCCTCGAGTGCCGCGCCGAACAGGCCGTGCGTGGAGGGGCGCAGGCTCACGCCCTCGCGCCGGGCCGCTCGCACGATCATCCACCCGAGGAACGCCGCCATCAGCGTCTGGGTGATCGCGGTGCCCAGGCCTGAACCCGCCACCCCCAGGCCGAGGGGATACATGAGCACCCAGTTGGCCACCGCGTTGAAGGCCGCGCCCACGGACGCTGCGACCAAGGGAGTGCGCGTGTCCTGCAGCCCGCGCAGGGTGCCGGTCGCCGCCAGGACGACGAACATGCCGACGAGGCCGGGCGCGGAGGCGCGCAGGTAGGCCAGGGCGTGCGGCATGGTGGCCGCGTCGGCCCCTAGCCAGGTGAGCAGGGGAGAGGCGAAGACGGCCAGGAGGATCGCGGCGAGGGTGCCAAGGCCTCCCGCCAGCCACATGGCCTCGACCCCCGAGCGGATCGCACGGTCGCGTCGCCCGGCCCCCAGGTGCCGGCCCGCCAGGGAGGTCGTCGAGTAGGCGAGGAAGATGAAGAGCCCGACCGCCGTGTTCAGCACGGTTGACGCGATGCCCAGGCCCGCCAGCTGCGGGGTTCCCAGATGGCCCACCATCGTGGAGTCGATGACGGTGAACAGAGGCTCCGCAATGAGGGCCCCCAGAGAGGGCAGCGCGAGCGCCAGGATCATCCGCGTGGTGATCGTCGGGGCCGACGAGGCGGGGTCCCCCTCACGCTTCGCGGGTGAGGTCGGGTCGCTGGGTCCCTGTGTGCTCGTCATGACACTCCGATTCTTTTCCACAATGTGTGCACAGGCCTGTGGAAAGCCGTACATTGGGAAATTCTAGATGGCTCAATGAATGACAATGATGTGACTGTGATGAGGATATCTGCCCTGACAGATCGGTCATTTCGCGTTGTACACAGGCGTCGTCGGCGTTGTGCACAGGTTATCCACAATATGTGCACATGCCCGTGCACAGCGCCGGTCGCGCGATCGCCTACAACGCGTTAGTCTTCGCCTGAAGGCTCTCTATCCACAGGGCTTCAGGCCGCGCTCGCGGCACCCAGCCCGGCCCCGGCCTCGTCCCTATATGCCCGCGCACCCGAGAGGATCACGATGTCCGACGACCAGTTCGACCGCGTCCCGCCGCAGGACATCGACGCGGAGATGAGCGTCCTCGGATCGATGATGCTGACGACCGAGGCCGCCAACGTCGTCTCCGAGATGCTGCGCGGGCAGGACTTCTACCAGCCCAGCCACGAGACGATCTTCGACACCATCGTCGAACTCAACGGCCGCGCGGAACCCGCCGACGCGATCACCGTCGCCGGCGAACTCAAGCGCGCGGGCGTCCTGTCGAAGGTGGGCGGCGCCGCCTACCTGCACACCCTCATCGCCTCCGTGCCCACCGCCGCGAACGCCGCCTACTACGCGCGCATCGTGCGCGAGCGCGCCATCATGCGCCGCCTCGTCACCGCGGGAACGCGCGTCGTCCAGCTCGGCTACGCGGACGCGGGCGGCGACGTCGACGAGATCGTCGACCAAGCCCAGGCCGAGGTCTACGCCGTCTCCGACGGGCGCGAAACCACAGACTACGTCTCCATGACGCAGATGAGCTCGGACATCCTCAACGCGCTCGAAGACATCGAGAAGAACCAGGGCAAGCTCAACGGCGTGCCCACCGGCTTCACCGACCTCGACGAACTCACCCAGGGCCTGCACGGCGGCCAGATGATCATCGTCGCCGCCCGACCCGCCATGGGTAAGTCCACGCTCGCCCTGGATTTCTGCCGATCGGCGTCCATGAAGCACGGCATCACGTCGCTGATCTTCTCCCTGGAAATGAGCTCGCAGGAAATCGCGATGCGTATGCTCTCCGCCGAGTCCGGCGTGCGCCTGTCCAAGATGCAGGCCGGCAAAATGAGCGACGTCGACTGGCGCAAGGTCGCCGAAACCACCTCGCGCATGAGCGAGGCACCCCTGTACGTCGACGACTCCGCGAACATCACCATCTCCGAGATCCGCTCGAAGTGCCGCCGCCTCAAGCAGCAGGAAAACCTGGGCCTCGTCGTCATCGACTACCTCCAGCTCATGACGAGCGGCCGCCAGGTCGAGTCGCGTCAGCAGGAAGTCTCCGCGATGTCGCGAAACCTCAAGCTCCTGGCCAAGGACCTCGACATCCCGGTCATCGCCGTCGCGCAGCTGAACCGTAACTCCGAGGGTCGCACCGACCGCAAGCCCATGATGAGCGACCTGCGCGAATCCGGCTCGCTCGAGCAGGACGCCGACATCATCATCCTGCTGCACCGCCCCGACTACTACGACAAGGAAGACCGCCCCGGCGAGGCTGACATCATCGTCGCCAAGCACCGCGCCGGCGCGACCGCGACCGTCACCGCCCTCTTCCAGGGCGACATGGCGCGCTTTGTCAACTACACGGGACGCCCGGAACCCGGCGGCGGCGGAGAGTAAAGGCGCTTTGCCCGGGCCCGGTGTTCTGGGCGCCGCTTGTGTGTTTGGGCCGGGCTGCTTGGTGTGCCCGTGGGCGGCGGCCCGCCCGCTCGCCGTCCGCGCCGCGTGTTGTTGCTTGTGGTGCCGCTGGTGTTCCGGGCGCCGTCGGGCCCGGCCGCCCGCGAGATCGCCACACGCGAGCTTC
>NZ_ALCB01000065.1:0-47630 GCF_000282935.1 Actinomyces sp. ICM39 | reverse complement strand
TGGCGGTTATCAGCGTCGTGATGACCGACGCGGTGGGTTCCAGCAGCGTGATGATCGCCGAGGCAACTTCCGTGACGACCGCAGGAAGGACGCTTCTTACAAGTCCTACTCCTCGACGGACGAGTACGTCTCGCCTAACGGCAATGAGCCGACGATTCCCGCCGGCGTCAGCGCCGATGAACTGGATCGCGATGCACTGCGCGCGCTCACGACTCTGTCGGGCCCCAATCGCGACATTGTTGCTCGGCATCTCGTCATGGCGGGTCAGCTGATCGATCTTGATCCCGAAGCTGCGTACCAGCACGCACAGGCCGCAGTTTCCCGTGCCGGACGCGTCGACGTCGTGCGTGAGGCCGCTGCGCTGACTGCTTACGCATCCGGACGGTACGAGGAAGCGCTGCGCGAGGTGCGCGCTGTACGCCGTATGCGTGGCGATTCCTCCCTGCGTGCGGTTGAGGCCGATGCCGAACGAGGCCTCGGCCACCCCGAGAAGGCCGTTGAGATTATCGACGCTACCGATGCCTCGTCGCTCGATCTTGCCGAGCAGGTCGAGCTCGTTCTTGTCTCTTCGGGCGCTCGTGCGGACCTCGGACAGTCCGATGTGGGCCTCGTGATTGTTGATGATGCTCTTGCCGCACTCCCGTCGTCGGTGGACGACGAGCTGCGTCGTCGCCTCATGGAGGTTAAGGCCGAGCGTCTCACCGAGCTTGGGCGCGATGACGAGGCTGCTGATGTCATCGCCGCTATGCCCGTCATTGCCGAAGACGCTGAGATTATCGACGTGGCCCTGTACCAGGATGCGGATGTCGATGGCAAGCGTTCTCCGCTGCGCGGCACCGGCAACGCTCTGGCTGAGGACTACGACTGTGCGCTCCTTGACCTCGACGGCACCGCCTGGTCGGGGGACGAGCGCATCGAGCACGCGGCTGCCTCCGTCATTGAGGCGCGCGGACTTGGCATGGCCTCGGCGTTCGTCACCAACAATGCGATGCGTACGCCCGCACAGGTCACCGACAAGCTCAACAGCATGGACTTTGAGGCTACCGCTGACATGGTCATGACGTCCGCGATGGATATCGCCGCGATCATGGCCGAGGAGCTTGCGGAAGGTTCCAAGGTCCTCGTGATCGGTGGCGCTGGCCTGCGCCTGGCCCTGGAAGAGCGCGGATTCGTCCTCGTTGACAGCGCGGACGATGAGCCTGCAGCTGTCGTGCAGGGCCTCGACAAGCAGGTGAACTGGGCGCTTCTCTCCGAGGGCGCATTCGCTATCGAGCGTGGCGCGGCATTCTACGCGTCCAACCTCGACGCGACGCTCCCTGTCGAGCGCGGTCAGGCGCTGGGCAATGGCTCTCTCGTGCGCGCAATCCAGCATGCGACGCGCAAGCGTCCGACCGCTGGCGGCAAGCCTGAGCCCGGCATCTACCGTCGTGCGAGCGAACTTGTCGGCGCGCAGAACCCGCTCGCCGTGGGTGACCGCCTCGAGACCGACATCATGGGTGCGGTTGCCGCTGGTGTTCCCGCTATGCACGTTCTGACTGGTGTCCACATGGCTCGCGACGTCATTCGTGCGCCTCGCGGTCAGCGTCCGAGCTACCTCGCGATCGACATGCGCGGCCTCCTTGAGGCGCACCCGGCTCCGAAGCATCATCGTGACGGTACCTGGACGTGCGGTCTTTCGCAGGTGGCGAAGGTGGAGCGCTCCGGTGTCCTGACGCTCGACGACGTCGAGCTCACCGAGCCCGTGACCATCACGATCGACTCCTACCGCGCGCTCGCAGCGGCTGCATGGGAGTACGCAGATGCGGCTGGCTCCGCCCCGTCGTGCCCTGAGATCACCGTTGTGAGCAACGATGACCCGGCGGGCATCGTCACGGCGCCCGAGCCGTCCGTTGAGCCCGAGGACGACAACGATTTCTTCGATGTCGCCGCGGACGCGGACAATCTGCCGGAGCCGGGTGCGCAGACACCCGCGTTCCTGCCCGGTGAGGAGGAGCTCGAGCAGCTTCTTGAAGCGACGGCCGATATGGACGACGAGGCCTGATGGCCCTTCGCGAACAGACAGAAGCCCGGCTTGTCGGTTTCGATGAGCTCGCAGCGTCAGCGCAAGTTGAGACGTTGCGGGCCATCGAGTCCGATCTGCGCCGGGCCCTGTCTGCCGATGCCCCAGCCGGCGCGAACGTGCCCGGCGGGCATCTTCGCGTGTCTCATGAGGATCGGAGTGACGCGTGAAGCTTCGTCGCATTGATTCGGAACTCGTGCGCCGTGGTCTTGCGAAATCGCGGTCGGCAGCCGCTCAGATGATTGAAGATGGGCGCGTCAAGCTGGATGGGCAGGTCGTTGTGAAGCCTGCCCGGCAGATGGATCCCGCCCAGGCGATCGTCGTCGAAGAATCTGATGATCCCGAATACGTCTCGCGCGGTGCCCATAAGCTAGCGGGTGCCCTCGACGCGCTCGGTGATAAGGCGCCGCTGATCGAAGGCCGTCGAGCTCTCGACGCTGGCGCATCAACAGGTGGCTTCACAGACGTGCTTCTGCGACGCGGTGCGGCTTCCGTTGTTGCGGTTGATGTGGGATACGGCCAGCTTGCCTGGAAGCTGCAATCCGATCCCCGCGTCGAGGTTCATGATCGCACGAACGTGCGTACTCTCGATCCTGCTTCCGTCGCTCCGGCCCCCGACCTGGTCGTGGGTGATATGTCGTTCATTTCTCTGACGCTTGTTCTTCCGGCTCTCGTCGCCGCAGCAGCGCCCGATGCTGACTTCTTGCTGATGGTGAAGCCTCAGTTTGAGATCGGAAAGGAACGACTCGGTCACGGGGGAGTGGTACGCAATCCTGAGCACCACGTGGAAACGGTCGAAACGGTCGCCCGATGCGCCATTGACTTGGGGCTCGATATCGCTGCTATCGCGGCCTCGCCACTTCCCGGCCCGAGCGGCAACGTCGAGTATTTCGTGCACATGCGCCGCAACCATCCCGAACCGATCGACCCGTCTGCTTTGACCGACTACATTCGTCAGGCAGTTCAGGCTGGTCCCGCTGGAGGACACTCATGACCCGTGTCTTGATGGTGCGCCATCGTCATCGTCCCAATGCGATGACAAGCGCTGTGAGCCTCACCGAGGCTCTCAATGAGCGCGGTATCGAGGTCGTCGACGACGCGTCACTCGGAGGCATCGATATGGTGCTGTCGATTGGCGGCGACGGGACGTTCCTCGTTGCGGCGTCGAGTGCGCGTGCTCTGGATGTCCCCCTTCTTGGTATCAACGCTGGCCACATGGGATTCCTGACGGAACTCGGTGATAAGGGCACGGGCGATCTCGCACGCAAGATTGCCGATGGCGACTTTTCGGTCGAACGACGGATGACACTCGATGTCACGATGGAACGTCCCGACGGGTCGAAGGCTGACGACTGGGCACTCAACGAAGCGGTCGTCATGCACACCGACGTGGCGCACCCCGTCCATTTCGCCCTTGTCGTCGACGGCCAGGAAGTGTCGACGTACGGGGCGGACGGCATGATCCTGTCCACGCCGACCGGCTCCACCGCCTACTCGTTTTCTGCGGGTGGCCCGGTCGTGTGGCCTGATACTGAAGCGATTGTCGTCGCTCCTTTGGCCGCCCATGGGCTTTTCACGCGCCCCCTCGTCGTCGGTCCTTCGGCGTGCGTCGAGATCGTCGTTCTCGACGACATGTGGACGCCCCCCGAGATGTGGTGTGATGGCCTTCGGCGCATGACTGTTCCGGCTGGGGGAGTGGTTCGTGCGCGCGTCGGTTCCTCACCCGTTCAGCTCGTGCGCATTGACGATACGCCGTTTTCCGCGCGTCTTGTTCGCAAGTTCAATCTCCCCGTGCGCGGGTGGAGGGATGGTCCCCGGTGATCGAGTCGCTCGATATTTCTCATCTCGGCGTTATCGAGTCTGCTCACGTCGACTTTGGTGAGGGCCTTATCGTCGTCACGGGTGAAACCGGTGCGGGTAAGACGATGGTGTTGTCAAGCTTGCAGCTGCTGCTCGGCGCTCGCGCGGATGCTGCGCTCGTGCGCTCGGGTGCTGATCGCCTGTCCGTCGACGGCATTTTCTCGGTGAGCGAGGAGGTTGCAGCACGCGTTGAGGAGAGCGGCGGGCTCGTCGAGGGTGGTGAGCTGATTGTCGGCCGCTCGGTGCGTGCTGCAGGTCGCTCCCGCGCGCACCTCGGATCGCGTCCCGTGCCTGCATCGGTATTGACGGACATCGTTGGGTCGATGGTGACGATCCACGGGCAGGCCGACCAGATCCGCCTGACGGGGGAGGCCGCCAAGCGCCGTGCCCTCGATCAGTTTGGAGGCGAGTCCCACGCAGCGTTGCTCGAGGAGTACCGCAGCGCTTTCCGCTACGCCGTCGACGTCAAGCATCGCCTGGATTCGCTGCGTGGCGACGCGAGCGAACGAGCCGAGGAACTTGAGGATCTTCGAGCGGCAATTCAGCAGATCGAGGAACTGGACCCCGTGAGCGGTGAGGAAGAAACTCTCGTCCGCGAGGCAGCACGCCTCACGAACGTGGAGGATCTTCGAGCCCTCGTCGGTGTGGCACTTGGCTACCTGAAGGGCGATGATCGGGGCGATTATGCGGGGGCTGTTGAAGCAGCCCGTCACGCCTACGCGCAACTCGACGATGCAGCACGTTTCGACGAGGCCGTGGCTGAGTTCGTGGGGCGGGCACGCAACCAGGTACTCGAATTGGAAGCCCTCGCCGATGACGTTTCGTCGTACGTGTCGCGTCTTGACGCGGACCCGGAGAGGCTCGCCCAGATTCATGCGCGACGCGCAGCGATCAAGGACGCACTGCGCGGCCGGGCCGCGGATATCGACGGGCTCCTTGTGTGGCTTGACGAAGCGCGCGCCCGCGTGGACGAGCTGTCGTCGCCCGGCTCGGATCCAGCAACCGTCGAACGTGAACTTGCGGCTGCCCAGGAGCGCGTGCTTGAGTGTGGGCGCCGGGTGACGCAGTCGCGCGCTCGCCTCGCTCAAGAGTTGGCTGCGGGTGTGAACGAGGAGCTTCACGCACTGTCGATGCCTGACGCGACTCTGCAGATCGACTGTGAGCCCACGAAGCCAACGTCCAATGGGTGCGAGACCGTCGTCTTCCGGCTGCAGCCACATCCGCATGCTCCTGCCCGTCCTCTCGGTCAGGGGGCCTCGGGCGGCGAGCTCTCGCGCGTCATGCTCGCCCTTGAGCTGATGCTCGGGCGGACCGAGGCCTCGTCCACGTTTATTTTTGACGAGATCGACGCAGGCATCGGTGGCCAGACCGCGACGGAGGTCGGTGCGCGTCTCAAGCGCCTCGCCTCGTCGCGTCAAGTGATCGTCGTGACTCACCTGGCCCAGGTCGCCGCGTTTGGAGACCAGCACCTCGTCATCGAAAAGAACGACGGCACGACCAACGTGCGCGAGGTGCGTGGCGATGAGCGCGAAGCCGAACTGACTCGCATGATGGGTGGGGATCCGCACTCGGCTGCGGCGCGCCGCCACGCTTCGCAAGTCTTGGCTTCTGCCGTGTCACAATCGCAGGGATGAGTGAAACACTTTCAAAGGAATCAAAGGCCCGGTCGGGACGCGTACGCGTTGACGACCGTCCCAAGCACCTGGCGACACGTTTAGAACGTGGCGAGATCGCTGTCATCAACGTTGCCGATTTGGACCGCGACAGCGCAGCTGCGCTGGTTGAGGCCGCGCCCACTGCGGTCCTCAATGCGCAGCCATCGCTGACCGGCCGCGTCGCAGCTCTGGGCCCCCGCCTCATTCTGGACGCAGGCATCACCCTGGTTGACGACCTCGGCCAGGACATCATGTCACTGCGTGAAGGCCAGGATGTCACGGTGACGGGCGGCAAGGTGCTCGTCGACGGGGGAGTTATCGCTACGGGCAGGGCCGTATCCGCCGACGACCTGGATGTTGATGTTGCGGACTCGCGCGCGCTATTCGCAGGATTCGAAGGCTCCGTCGAGGACTACCTGGCGAAGGATGGGGCGACCGTCCTGCGCGGCGAGGGCGTTCCTTCGATTGATGGCTTGGGCAAGCGGCCGGTTCTTCTCGTGACTGGGTCGAGTGAGGCCGCCGCTGAACTCAAAGCGCTCGCCCGGTGGCGCTCCGAGGCTGATCCGTTCGTGATCGCCGTCGATGCCGGTGCTGACGTCGCGCTGAAAGCTCGTCTCAGCCTCGACCTTGTCGTGGGTGACGCGGAGCTGATGAGTGAGAAGGCTATTCGACGCGCGCGTGCATTCATCGTGCGGGTTGGCGGCGATGGCCTCGCGCCGGGCTCCCAGCGTCTGGATCGCATGGGTGTCGTTTACGAGCAGGTGGCGATGGCCGGTACATCCCTCGACGCGGCGCTCGTCGTCGCGGCGCATTCGGGCGCCCCAGCCGTCGTGACGGCGGGTGTTTCCTATGGGGAGGCCGAGCTCGTTGATGCGGGGCGTGCGCTTGTTGCCCCCGCTTTCTTCTCGCGTCTTGCGGTCGGCTCGCGCCTTATCGGTGCACATGCGGTTGCAGCCTCCTTCCGTCCGCGCCCGCGCGGCTGGAGCCTCGTGCTCCTCGCCCTGGTCGCGATCGCACTCATGGGTGTCGCGCTGTGGTCCACCCCGTGGGGTAACGACCTCCTGCACCCGGTCACTTCTTTCTTCGTCTCGCTGATGCACTCCGCTGGAGGAACCCAATGATTAACTTCCGTTACCACGTCGTCTCGATCATCGGGATCTTCATCGCGCTTGCGGTCGGCGTCGTTCTGGGCGCCGGTCCGCTCCAGAGCCGCATCCAGGCCGGAGTGAGTACGTCGTCGAGCACCGCTGCCACCGATCCTCAGCTCAGTGCCCAGGCCGATGCCGAGGCAGCCGGCCTCAAGGCTCTTGCTTCGTCGGCGCTGTCGGGCTCCCTGGCTGGGGCGAAGGTTGCTCTCGTTGTGCTGCCCGGTGCATCTGACGACGACGTGAGCGCGCTGCGCTCGACGCTCACTGACGCCGGCGCGAGTGTTGTCGGACGCGTGACTCTGAGCGACAACTGGCAGTCCACGTCGATGAGCCAGTACCGCACGACGCTGTCCACAACGCTTGCGTCTCACCTCGCGTCGCCCGCGGCCAAGACCGCTAGCGCTGACGGCGTCGTTGGATACTCGATCATCCAGGTGCTGACCTCGACCGGCTCGGAGACTGATCTCCTGCGTCAGATCCTCACGGACGATTCGACGCCGATCATGACCGTCGACGAGGACGCGAACGGAAGTGCCACGGCGATCGTCGCGGTTGGCCCGCGCGCACAGGCCGCGGCTGCTTCCAACGCGACGCCCGCAGCGGTGACATCGAACTCGGACGCGTGGGTCGGCCTGGCTCAGGCTGTCGGTTCGACCTCGGGCGTTCTCGTGGGCGACGCCTCGACGCGCGAGGCGATGGTGAGCCAGGTGCGCGCGAGCGGCACCGTTGTGACGACTGTTGACTCGGTCGGCACGACTCTTGCAACTGTCGATACTGCTCTCGCGTTGGCGAGTCCCGCGACGACCGCGCGCGCATTCGGCGTCGGAAACGGCGCACAGTCGGTGATTCCGCCGACGAAGTAGGCCACCATCAGCGTGAGAGCACGCGGCCCTGCCACCCAATGAATGGGTGAGCGGGGCCGTTTGCTGTCACAAGCGTGCGCCGTTGGGCAACGCCTTCGCGTACCTGGAGGCGAGGGCCTATACTCGATCCACACCGACGAGTTGAATGAGAGTGAGCCTCATGCATTTCCTGTCTAGCGCCCAGGCCGCAGCCATCGCGGATCAGCCGAGCCCCCACGAGGTTGCAGCGAGCGAAATCGTGTGGAGCGGTCGCATCGTCGACATGGTCGAGGACCACGTTGTCGTCGTTGAGGGGCAGGAGCCCGTCGTTCGCCAGTACACCCGTCATCCCGGAGCCGTGGCCGTTGTCGCAATGCGTGGGGAGGCCGGCGCTGAAGAGATCTTGATGGAGCGCCAGTACCGTCACCCGGTCCAGGCGACCCTGTGGGAGATTCCCGCGGGCCTGCTCGACATTCCGGGCGAAGATCCCCTTCTTGCTGCCGAGCGAGAGCTGGCTGAGGAAGCCGACATGAAGGCTGGCCGTTGGGAGGTGCTGGTCGACTTCCTGACCTCTCCAGGAGGCACGAACGAGCCTCTGCGTGTGTTCCTCGCCCGCGACCTCGAAGCCACGGGCTCGGTCTTCGATCGCGAAGACGAGGAAGCGACGATGGAGTACGCCTGGGTCTCTCTTTCTCAGGCCCTCGACATGGTGCTGGAGGGGCGCCTGCACAGCCCGTCTGCCGTGATCGGCATCCTTGCGGCGCATGCGGCTCGCGGTCGCAATTGGGAGGGCTTGCGCCCTGCCGACGCCCCGTGGATGCGGTAGACATCCGACCGTAGGCCCTAAGTCCCTCGACGTGTGGGCTGTCCGACACTCCGATACGCTTTTCGCAACGCCTATTTATCTAAATTGGCGTACACTCATTCCCAGAGAAAAGCACACAGAGGCGCAGCAATGGAGCGTCGGAGCGGAGGACACGTGGCAGAAGAATCAGACGCCACAACCCGACAGCAAGTGCTCGATCTCATCGTCGAAAAGGGGCCGGTCACGGCCTCGTCGATTGCGAAGGTCTTAGGGCTGACGACCGCTGCCGTTCGGCGCCACGTCACGTTGCTGCTCGAGTCCAAGGAGATCGCCGAGCACGAACCCGGTGCCCCCTCGAAGCGCGGGCGTGGGCGACCTGCCCGTCACTACGTGGCGACAGAGCGTGCGCACATTCACCTGGCCGACGGCTACTCCGATCTCGCTTCCAAGGCGCTGGGGTATCTTGGGCAGCTCGGGGGAGAAGAGGCAGTTGAATCTTTCGCGGCAGCACGTTCGCGCGAGATCGAGCGTCGATACGCCCCGATCGTCCGCGACGCAGGGACTGATCCGCGCGTTCGCGCGCAGGCCCTCGCCGACGCGCTCACGCAGGACGGCTACGCGGCCACCGTCCGCGACATCGGCGGGGGAACGCTCGCCGTCCAGCTATGCCAGGGCCATTGCCCGATTCAAAATGTCGCGGGAGATTTCCCGCAGCTGTGCGACGCCGAGACGCTTGCCTTTGGCAAGCTGCTCGATGTCCACGTCCAAAGACTCTCCACGCTCGCGGGCGGGGGACACGTGTGCACGACCCACATTCCCGTGGGTATGCCCGTGATCCGCCCCGGAGCGCGGAACGTGCGACGCAAGTAGCACACTGTTAAGAACGAGAGGTTGATACAACAATGACGCAGGCACCCGCCTCGGGCGCTGACGATCGTCGTATGACCGATGACGAGATCATCGAGTCGATCGGCGGTTACGAGTACGGTTGGCACGACTCCGACGATTACTCCAAGGACGTCCCCACCGGCATTAACGAAGAAATCGTCCGCTTCATCTCTGACGTGAAAGACGAACCGCAGTGGATGCGTGAGCGCCGCCTCAAGGCGCTCGAGCTGTTCGAGCGCAAGCCGATGCCCGCGTGGGGTCCGGACCTGTCTCACGTGGACTTCGATGCATTCAAGTACTACGTGCGCCCCACCGATCGTCAGGTCAACGACTGGGAAGATCTCCCCGCGGAAATCCGCGACACCTACGACCGCCTCGGCATCCCCGAGGCCGAGAAGTCGCGTCTGGTCTCTGGCGTCGCCGCCCAGTACGAGTCTGAGGTCGTCTACCAGCAGATCCAGGAAGACCTGGAGCGCCAGGGCGTCATCTTCACCGACACTGACACTGGCCTGCGCGAATACCCCGAGATCTTCGAGGAATACTTCGGCAAGTGTGTGCCCGCTGGCGACAACAAGTTCTCCGCGCTGAACACGGCCGCCTGGTCCGGTGGCTCCTTCGTGTACGTGCCCAAGGGCGTCCATGTGACGATCCCGCTGCAGGCGTACTTCCGCATTAACACCTCCGCCATGGGTCAGTTCGAGCGCACGCTCATCATCGCTGACGAGGGTTCCTACGTGCACTACGTCGAGGGCTGCACCGCCCCGATTTACGACGAGAACTCGCTGCACTCCGGTGTCATCGAGATCTTCGTGAAGAAGGATGCCCGCGTGCGCTACACGACCATCCAGAACTGGTCGACGAACGTTCTCAACCTCGTCACCCAGCGTGCGATCGTCGAAGAGGGCGGCACCATGGAATGGGTCGACGGCAACATGGGTGCCGCGATCACCATGAAGTACCCGGCCTGCTTCCTCATGGGTGAGCACGCCCGCGGTGAAACCCTGTCCATCGGCTTTGCAGGCCCCGGCCAGCAGCAGGACACCGGCGCGAAGATGGTGCATATGGCGCCTCACACGTCCTCGTCGATCGTGTCCAAGTCCGTTTCGCGCGGCGGCGGCCGCACGTCGTACCGTGGCCTCGTCCAGGTGAACGCTCGTGCCCGCCACTCCAAGTCGAACGTTCTGTGTGACGCCCTGCTCGTCGACAAGATCTCGCGTACCGATACCTACCCCTACGTCGATGTGCGCACTGACGACGTCGAGATGGGCCACGAGGCTACCGTCACCAAGGTGAGCGCCGACCAGCTCTTCTACCTGATGAGCCGAGGCCTCGATGAGAACGAGGCCATGGCGATGATCGTTCGAGGCTTCGTCGAGCCGATCGCCAAGGAGCTACCGATGGAGTACGCCCTCGAGCTTAACCGCCTCATTGAACTGCAGATGGAAGGATCCGTCGGCTGATGACGACCCCCAACACTATTGTCGACACCATGAACAAGGCCCACTCGCACGGGGCCGATGCCGAGAAGGCTCACCCGTCGCGCGCGGACCGTCCGACCTCGTTCGACCTGAACGATATTGCGGTGCCTCACGGCCGCGAAGAGGACTGGCGTTTTACCCCGATGCGTCGCATCGAGCGCCTGTTTGAGCCTGCCAATTACGACGCCGGCGACGCTCCCGTGACGGTTGATGCTCCGGCTCCCGTCGTCGTCGAAACCGTGTCGCGCGACGACAAGCGTCTTGGAACCGTGCTGGCCCCCGGCGACCGCAC
Organism: Actinomyces sp. ICM39; assembly: GCF_000282935.1. NCBI lineage: Bacteria > Bacillati > Actinomycetota > Actinomycetes > Actinomycetales > Actinomycetaceae > Actinomyces > Actinomyces sp. ICM39. Next base: position 36,603 of record NZ_ALCB01000065.1, on the reverse strand, counting down.
GGCGGTCGTTGCCTGGAACGGATTCGAGCAGGCGACCGTCGTCGAGATCCCGGCCGAGGCCGAGCTCGACGCGCCCGTGCGCATCAACGTCGCGGATGTCGAAGGCACGCGCGCGCAGCACCTCGTGATCCGCGCCGGCAAGTTCTCCAAGGCGACCGTCATCCTGTCGCACACCGGCTCCGCGCAGGCTGCGCTCAACCAGACCGTCGAGGTCGAGACCGGCGACAGTGCGAACCTGACGGTCGTGTCGCTCCAGGAATGGGACGACACCGTTCTGCACGCCTCGAACCAGCGTCTGGCGCTCGGCCGTGACTCCAAGCTCACGCACATCGTTGTTAGCTTCGGCGGCGACCTCGTGCGCGTGTGTGCCGACACCGACTTCCGCGGCCCCGGCGCCGAGCTCAACATGCTCGGCATCTACTTCGTGGACGGCGGCCAGCACCTCGAGCACCGCGTGTTCGTTGACCACTCCCACCCGAAGTGCTTCTCGCGCGTCACCTACAAGGGTGCCCTCCAGGGCAAGGACGCACACTCGGTGTGGATTGGCGACTGCCTCATTCGCGAGGCCGCTGACGGCACGGACACCTACGAACTCAACCGCAACCTGGTGCTCACCGAGGGCGCCAAGGCCGACTCCGTGCCCAACCTCGAGATCGAGAACGGCGAAATCGAAGGCGCCGGACACGCGTCCGCGACCGGCCGTTTCGACGACGAGCAGCTGTTCTACCTGATGAGCCGTGGTGTTCCTGAGCACGAGGCACGCCGCCTGGTCGTGCGCGGCTTCTTCGCCGAACTGATCAATCAGATCGGCGTCCCCGAGGTGGTTGACCACCTCATGGCAACCGTCGAGGCCGAGCTGGCCAAGTCCCGTAACAACTGAGCTGTAAGGAATACATATGTCGACTCTGCGTATTAAGGATCTGCACGTCTCCGTCGAGACCGCCGAGGGCCCTAAGGAAATCCTCAAGGGCGTTAACCTGACGATTAACTCCGGCGAAATCCACGCCATCATGGGCCCCAACGGTTCCGGTAAGTCCACCATGGCCTACGCTCTGGCCGGTCACCCCGACTACGAGATCACCTCGGGTGAGGCGTGGCTCGACGACCAGCTCATCACCGAGATGAGCGTCGATGAGCGCGCTAAGGCTGGCCTGTTCCTGGCCATGCAGTACCCCGTCGAGGTCGCTGGCGTGTCCGTCTCCAACTTCCTGCGCACCGCCAAGACCGCCATCGACGGTCAGGCTCCGGCTCTGCGCTCGTGGGTGAAGGACATGAAGAGCTCCATGGAGAACCTGCGCATGGACTCCGACTTCGCCGAGCGTGATGTCAACGTCGGCTTCTCCGGTGGCGAGAAGAAGCGCCTCGAGATCCTTCAGATGGAGCTCCTCAAGCCCTCCTTCGCCGTCCTCGACGAGACCGATTCCGGCCTCGACGTTGACGCTCTGCGTATCGTGTCCGAGGGCGTCAACCGCGTCCACGGTGAGACCGGCTGCGGCGTCATGCTGATCACGCACTACACCCGCATCCTGCGCTACATCAAGCCCAGCCACGTTCACGTGTTCGTTGACGGCCGCGTTGCCGCTCAGGGCGGCCCCGAGCTGGCCGACGAGCTCGAAGAGAACGGCTACGACAAGTACCTGGGTCTCTGATCACCGTGTCTACGGACTTCACCGCCGCCGAGCTCGACGCGATTCGATCGGACTTTCCGATTCTGAGTCGCGTCGGGCGCGGCGGCGCGCCCATTGCGTACCTCGACGCATCTGCGACCTCGCAGAAGCCTGCGTGCGTCATCGACGCCGAGGCCGACTTCTACCGCCGTAGCAACGGCGCGGTCCACCGAGGTACGCACCTTCTCGGCGACGAGGCGACCGACGCTTTTGAGAGCGCTCGGGGCACCCTGGCCTCGTTCGTGGGCGTCGCCCCCGACGAGGTCGTGTGGACGAAGAACGCGACCGAGGCGATCAACCTGGTGGCTCTCTCCATGGGACACGCATCGCAGGGGATGGGAGGCTCGGAGTCGGCCGCTCTGCGCGTGGGGCCTGGCGATCGCATCGTGTGCACCCGCGCCGAGCATCACGCGAACATCGTTCCGTGGCAGCAGCTGTGTGAGCGCACGGGTGCCGAGCTCGCGTGGCTGGATCTGACGCCCGACGGCCGAATCGACCTGGAGACTCTCTCCGTCATCACACCGAACACTCGACTGGTTGCGTTTACCCACGTATCCAACGTGACCGGCGCCGTCTCGCCCGTCGCTGCCGTGACGGCGGCCGCTCGCTCCGTCGGCGCTCTGATTCTCCTCGACACCTGTCAGTCCAGTGCCCACATGCCTCTGGATCTGTCGACGCTCGACGTTGACTTCGCCGTGTTTTCATCCCACAAGATGCTGGGCCCCACGGGTGCCGGTGCACTGTGGGGACGCCGTTCGCTGCTCGCTGCTATGCCGCCAGTGCTTACCGGCGGTTCCATGATCGAGTGGGTCACCATGGAGGAATCGACCTTCATGGCGCCGCCCGAGCGCTTCGAAGCAGGGTCGCAGCCCGTCGCACAGATTGCTGCTTGGTCTGAGGCCCTGCGCTACCTGTCGACACTCGGTATGGACCGAGTGGAGGCCCACGAGCATGCCCTCACTTCCATGATGCTCGACGGTATCTCGTCGATTGACGGGATCAAGGTGCTGGGACCCGACTCAGATGTTGACCGAATCGGCGTCGTTGCTTTCGCGGTGGAAGGGGTTCACCCGCACGACGTCGGCCAGTTCATGGACTCCGTGGACGTGGCCGTTCGCGTCGGACACCACTGTGCGATTCCACTCCATACCTTCTTCCAGGTGCGCTCCTCCGCTCGCGCGTCGGTCGCTCCGACCACCACCGGTGAGGAAATCGAACGCCTCGTCGATGGCCTGTCGAAGGTGCGCGGCTTCTTCGGTCAGTAGAATTGCTAGCAATCGGTGGGTACGAAAGGAAACCATGGGCAGTCTTGAACAGTTGTATCAGCAGGTGATCCTGGATCACGCTCGTGAGAAGCACGGCGCGGGCGATCCGTCGGGCATGGACGCGTCCTCGCACCAGGTCAACCCCACGTGCGGTGACGAGGTCACCCTCGGAGTCACGCTCGACGGCGACCACCTCGCTGCCCTCCAATGGGACGGCGACGGCTGCTCGATCTCGCGCGCTTCGCTGTCCATGATGACCGACCTGACCGAAGGCAAGTCTGCCGAGGAAATCGGTCGTCTCTACCGAGACATGGAAGTCATGATGCACTCGCGCAACCTCGGCGTCGACGACGAAATTCTCGACGACCTGGGGGACGCGGCCGCTCTGGAATCCACCTCCCAATTCGCGAATCGCGTCAAGTGCGCCCTCCTGGGGTGGTACGCGCTGCGCGACGCGATGGCAAAGTCTGGTATCGATATCTCCACTGCGGGCGAGCCCGCCGATCAGTAAAGGAACAGGAATGAGTAACCCGATGGCTCAGTCTGAGCCGGTTGAGCAACGCTTCGGCGCGCCCGCCCAGCCGGAAACTCCGAGCGCCGAGGTGCCCACTCGCCAGATCGACGGCACCGACGTCATCGAGCAGGGAACGCTTGCCGCAGAAAACGTGCTGGAAGCCCTCAAGGACGTCATCGACCCCGAGCTCGGCATCAACATTGTCGATCTCGGCCTCGTCTACGGCGTCGTTATTGGCTCAGAGAACCAGGTGCGTCTCGACATGACGCTGACATCCGCGGCATGCCCGCTCACCGATGTGATCGAGCGTCAGGCACAGACGATCCTGTCTGGGGTCACCGACGAGGTGCAGATCAACTGGGTCTGGATGCCGCCGTGGGGTCCGGATCGCATCACGCCGGACGGCCGTGAGCAGCTGCGCGCGATTGGCTTCAACGTCTGACAAGTGACAAGATGTGTGTCCCCGGTGCCCCTCGGCGCCGAGGACACGCATCTATGCAGGGACTGCCCTATCCGAACGCCTATCGTCTGCGCCCTCCACATATTCGCGGTAACGTGACCGTGGCGACATTGGAGCAAGAGAAGGTGAGGTGTAGCCATGAGCGTGTGGATGGTCCGGGCTGGCCACGGCGGAATATACGCACAGCTGTGGAGAGACACGGGTATCGTCGCGATCCGCTGGACTTTTGGCGGCCGGGATGTTCGCGGTATGAGCTACGAACAGCTCCGCGACGCACACGCGCTCGCTCATCCCACAGAGTCGGCCGCATCGGTGATTTCTGCGGCCTCCCAGGTGCACCATTTCCTGGCGGACATGACGGAGGGCACCCGCGTCGTGACCTATGATCCCGGCACTCGCGAGTACCTGATTGGCCGCGTGACCGGGGACTGGTACGAGTCCACCGATGACGAAGTATCTTACGTGCGTCCCGTCCAGTGGTACGGGGCAGCGAGCCGTGATGCGCTGCCCACGGATGCCCGCGCACGCCTCGGCGCCGGCACCACAATCTTCCGAATCTCCGAGGAAGTGGCGGCCGAGCTCGCCCGTGCGGCAGGCGTTCAGGGATGGGGAGGAGCGCCACAGGTCCAGCGCACTAGCGGTGACGTCCAGGTGGTCGAAAACTCACGTGTGGACGAGACGCAGCCTGTTGGCCTCGATGATGATGCTCGGGCTGCATCGGCGGAAGACGGCATCGAACGCATCAAGGACCGCGTTCTTGACCTCGAGTGGGATCAGATGGAAGCGCTCACCGCTGGCCTGCTGCGCGCGATGGGATACTACTCGCGCATCACGGCACGAGGACCGGACGGTGGTCGCGACGTCATCGCAACGCCGGACGCACTCGGCCTCGAGTCGCCGCACATCGTCGCTGAGGTCAAACACCGCAAGAGTGCGATGGGAACGCCAGAAATTCGTTCGTTCATCGGCGGGCTGCGCCCCGGAGACCGAGGCCTCTACGTCTCGACGGGAGGCTTCACCCGCGATGCACGCCTGGAGGCTGATCGCTCGAATATTCCGGTGCGCCTGATCGACCTGGACGACTTCGTGCGGCTGTACACCGACGTGTACGACCGGGTGGATGAAGAAACACGGGCGCTCCTGCCCCTGGTGCGTATCTGGTGGCCCGCCTAGACCCGAAGCGTTCGGCGGCAGTCCACCCAGACGAAGTCAGCGTCCGAGCCTGTCGCGCACGAGCTGAGCAACCTTGCGGCGCAGGATCTTACCCATCTGGTTACGGGGAAGCTCGGCGATGACGACCAGCTGACGGGGGAGTGCGTAGTGGGCTATCGTCTTCTCAGCCCAGGCACGCACCTCCTCGAGCGTGAGTGGCGCGCTGCCGTCTTCCATGATGACCGCTGCGGCAACCTCTTCTGTCGCGTCGGACACAGGTATACCGACAACAGCGACGTCGGCGACGGCCGGATGGGAACGAATTGCCGCCTCCACCTGTGACGGGTACACGTTGAAACCGCCGGAAAGAATCAGCTCCTTCTTGCGGTCCGCCATTGTGATGAACCCATCGTTGTTCACTCCGATGTCACCGGTTTTGAACCAGCCCTCGGAGGTGAAGACGCGCGCACTCTCGTCCGGAGCGTCGAGGTATCCATCGAAGACCTGGGGACCCCGCACAATGATCTCGCCGGGCTGGCCGTCCTCGACGTCAACGGTGTCATCCTCGAGGGAGACGAGGCGCAGCTGCGTTGACGGGAACGGCACTCCGAGCACTCCATGGCGGCGCTTGTCGGACAGGGGGGCACCCGTGAGCACCGGAGCGGTTTCGGACAGGCCATAGCCTTCGACAATCATGCCGCCGGTGGCTTCTTCCCACTGCTGAGCAAGCGCGGTCGACAGAGGCATCGCGCCCGCCACCGAGTAACGGATGGAGGAGATGTCCGTGTGCGTCTTGCGCGCCTGGCGCAGGATGCGCTCGAACATCGGAGGGACGCCGACGAAGAAAGACACCGGACGACGTTTGTGGGCGTCGAGGGCCATCTGTGCGTCAAACTTAGGCAGAAGGACCTGCGTCGCCGCCTTGCGGACCGCAGCGCACAGGAAAAAGGTCAGCCCAAACGCATGGAAGTAGGGGAGCAGAGAGAAGAACGTCTCCGCGCCCTCGTGGAGCTTCCACACCCAGAACATGCACTGATTGACGTTGACGCCGATGTTGCGGTGCGTGAGGGGAGCGGACTTGGGAACGCCGTTGGTGCCAGACGTGTGCAGGATGACGGCGCGGTCGCTCCCAGACGGCAGCGGATGGGATGACGCAATCGGAGTCGACGAGGCAACAGCACGGTCCCACGATCGTGTCCCCGACGGAACGGGCCCGCGCAGCTGGTCGCGCGTCTCACGTGCCCGAGCGACGGGGAGCGTGAGCAGGAAGCGCTGCGAGGCGGGCATTCCATACGAAATGTCCACCGTGAACACGGTGTTCAGGACATCGAGAGGATAGGTGTCGACACACTTTTCCCAGACGATTGCGACCGTACCGCGATGGCGAGCCAACTGCCCCGCACCCTCCGCAGTGGGCGCTAGCGGGTTGTGCTGCGCAGCAACAGCTCCGATACGCATGCAGGCATAGAAAGCGACAAAAGCCTGCGGGCAGTTGGGAAGCGCGATAGCGACCGTATCCCCGGCGCGCACCCCGGCCTCGTGCAGAACCCGCGCGGCCTTCAGCACCTGATTACGAACCTGTGAGTAAGTGGTCGTCGCGCCAAAGTAATCAATGGCGACCCGATCCGGGTACAGGCGCGCAGCATCATCTAACAGGCTGTAGAGGGACTTCTCTGGAACAGGCACCTCGTAGGGGACCGCATCGTACATGTCGTGAGCTTGCTCAACGATGCTGCGTGTCATGTCTTCCTCCTGCGGATCGGCGCACTCAATTGTACCGAGCCACAGAATTCCTCACACCCGAGACGCACTCCAGGTGTCACAGGTCGAGATATCGCCCGTGTCGAGGCCACGCTGCAGCCACGTCGCACGCTGCTCGGCGCTACCGTGCGTCCAGCTCTCCGGATTGGAGGTGCCCTGGTACTTGGTCTGCAAACGATCGTCACCGATGGCTTCGGCGGTTTGGAGCGCGCCCAGCACCTGATCGGCGGTGGGCGTCTTCAGATAGGGCGTCCCCGTCGCGGGATCGGGAGTATTCGAAGCCCAATGCATCCACACCCCCGCGTAGCAGTCCGCCTGCAGCTCGCTGCGGACGCCGACGCCCTGTGCGCCCGTCTCACGCGTGTCGTGGACACGGAAAACTCCCTGAAGATTCTGGATGTGATGCCCCCACTCGTGGGCCACAACGTACTCCTGTGCGAGCACCGAATCGGAGGCACCGTACTGGGAGACCATGTCGTTGAAGAAACCGAGATCCAGGTAGACGGTGGAGTCCCCGGGGCAGTAGAACGGACCAACTGCGCTCGTAGCGCTACCGCACGCGGTCGACACCGAATCCGAGAAGATCTGGAAGTCGGGAAGCTCGTAGGTCACGCCGGTGTTTTGAGCGGAGAGCTGTGTCTTCCATACCGCGTCGAGGGATTGTGCGGTCGCCACCATACGGCACTCGACGCGCTGGTTCGCATCCGCGCCCGTCTGACATGAGGAGACGTCCACCGACGATCCAGAGGAGGGAGAAGTCTGGGGTGACGACGACAGGAGGCTCGTCAGATCGATGCCCGTGAAGTAGGAAAAACCGATAATCAGAAGAACCCCGAGGAGGGAGCCTCCGCCGGCCCCAGCGACCTTTCGTCCGGTACCGGAAGTGCCGACACGGGATGGATCCAAGCGAATATTGTCGTTAAAGCTCATGGCTGCTCCCAACTGTCAGCGGCGTCGACCGGCTTCGTAGCGGCCGAGCATATCGGAACGGAATTCATCAAAACAGCCCTCCTCAATCGAGGCGCGGATGCCGTCGACAAGACGCAGGGTAAACCACTCGTTGTGAATCGTGGCCAGCGTCGCCGACAGAATCTCTTTGGCCTTGAAGAGATGATGGAGGTAAGCGCGCGTGTAGTGCGTGCAGGTGTAGCATCCGCAGCCCTCGACAAGCGGGGTGAAATCACGCTTGAAGCGGGCGTTGGTGATGTTGAAACGCCCATCGGGGGTGTAGATAGCTGCATTACGCGCCACGCGTGACGGGTTGACGCAGTCGAAGGTGTCCGCCCCTGCGGCCACACCCGCAAAGAGATCCTCCGGCTCGGAGATACCGAGCAGGTGACGTGGACGATCCTCGCCCAGCTCCTCGCACACCCACGACACGATGGTGCCGAGATTTTCCTTTTCGAGAGCACCGCCGACGCCAAATCCGTCGAAGCGCTGGCCGTCTACTTCCATGTCGGCCATCGTGCGTGCGGCCGATCGGCGAAGGTCCTCCCACTGTGCACCCTGAATGACGCCCCATAGCTGCTGATACGGCTTGTGGGAGCGTTCGTCGGTGAGGCGCTTGTGCTCGGCGAGGCAGCGCGCCGCCCAGGCGTGCGTGCGCTCAAGCGACTCTTCCTGGTAGGAGCGCGGGTGCAGGAGGCTCGTGAGCTCGTCGAAGGCAAACATGATGTCGCTGCCAAGCTGGTGCTGGATCCCCATCGACACCTCGGGATTGAAGCGATGCTTCGTGCCGTCGATATGGCTGGAGAAGATCACGCCGTCGTCGTCGACGACCGCATTGGAGGCTTTGATGGCCTGCATCTGGACCTTTGGGTCGGTTGGGTCGGCTTTTCCGGAGAACTCCTGGGAGAGAACCTTCTTGAAGCCGGCGCCCAGCGACAACACCTGGAAGCCGCCGGAATCTGTGTAGGTGGGACCCGACCAGTTCATGAACTGTCCGAAGCCGCCTGCCTCGTCAACGATGTCAGAACCGGGCTGCAAATACAGGTGGTAGGCGTTGGCGAGCACAGCTTGCGCACCCAGTCCTCTCACCATCTCGGGAGTGAGTGCCTTGACGTTCGCTTTCGTGCCAACGGGAATGAAGGCCGGGGTGCGGATGTCTCCGTGTGCTGTATGCACAACGCCGGTGCGCCCGAGACCGCCGTGTGCGTCGAGGCGGCGTCCGATCGTGAAACCACGGTCGGGGGAGTGGCCTCCCGACGAGGCCGGGGCCTCGAAAGGAGTGAGTTGCTCGGGAGCGGGAGAGGACAGCCAGTTCTCATTCATCAGTCGAAGACCTCATCTTTCTTGAGGCCCTCGGTGCGGCGGATGGCGGCAATGACCGGGTAGGTGAGGGGCAGCAGGACGACCTCAAGGAGAACCTTGTAGAAGTAACCGGTGACCGTGTAGTTGATGAAGTTCCCCAGCGTCATTTCGCCGTAGAACAGAATCGTGCAGAACAGGATCGTGTCTGCAGCTTCGCCGACGATTGTCGAGCCGATGAGTCGAGCCCACAGGTGCTTCGCGCCCCAGCGGCGGCGAATCCACACAAGTACGTAGGAGTTGAGGAGCTGACCCGCCAGGTAGCCAACGAGTGATGCCAGAACCGCGCGCCACACGACGCCGAGAACAGCCGCGAAGGCATCCTGATTCTCGTAATCGGGGGCGGGAGGCAGGTACTGAACGATAAAGAACGTCAGGGACGCCAGAAGCGAAGCAACAAAACCCATGATGATGACGCGCCGCGCGCGTGCGAATCCGTACACTTCTGAGAGCACATCGCCGATGATGTACGTCAGCGGGAAGAGGATCGCGCCTCCGTCGAAGATGAGATAGTGCGTGGACGTGCCGAGCATGAACGCCTTGGTCGCGGCGATATTCGAGATGAGCAGCAGCGCCACGAAGGCAACGGAGACGATGTCGAGGGCGCGCGTGGGGCGCGCCGATCCAGACGGAATGGGGCTGTCAGACATGGTGTGAAACCTCGCTGGGTGAATCAAAAAACGGTAATACTCAGCATCCATTGTGCCTGTTCGTCGTGCGGTAGCGCGCATCGGGGGGCCTACCGGCGTGGGTTGATTCGCCCACAGGCACCCCTCCCTCTACTCTTGGAGGGTGATTAACGTCCAGGATTTTTCATTGCGTATTGGCGCCCGTGAGCTCGTCAACCATGCGAGCTTCCGCATCGATAAAGGCATGTGCATCGGTCTCGTCGGCCGTAATGGTGCCGGTAAGACGACGACGATGCGTCTTCTCGCTGGCGAAGCTGATCGCGGTGGGGCAGCCGAATATACGGGGACAATCACCTCCAACGGTACTGTTGGCTACCTCGCGCAGGATACGCACGTTGGTGACCCACAGATGAAGGCACGTGATCGCATCATTTCGGTACGTGGGATCGACTCCATCATCGCGCGGATCCGCAAGGCTGAACACGAGATGTCCACGACCGAGGGCGCTCGTCAGCAGCGCGCGATGGAACGCTACGTCAAGCTCGACCAGCAGTTCACCAACTCCGGTGGATGGGCGGCCAACGCCGAGGCCGCCCAGATTGCCCACTCTCTCGGCCTCGAAGACCGTGTCCTGGACCAGACTCTCGACACGCTGTCGGGCGGCCAGCGTCGCCGTGTCGAGCTCGCGCGCGTGCTGTTTTCGAACGCCGACGTGCTGCTCCTCGACGAACCCACGAACCACCTTGATCACGACTCGATCGTCTGGCTGCGTGACTGGATCAAGACATTCCCTGGCGGCGTCATGATCATCTCCCACGACGTCAAGCTGCTCGGCGACACCGTCAACCAGGTGTTCTACCTGGACGCCAACCGAGCCCAGATGGACATCTACCACCTGGGGTGGTCTGCCTATCTCAAGCAGCGCGAAGAAGACGAACGCCGTCGCCGCAAGGAGCGCGCGAACGCCCTGAAGAAGGCCGAGCACCTCAAGGCGCAGGGCGAGAAAATGCGGGCGAAGGCCACGAAGGCTGTCGCAGCTCAACAGATGCTGCGCCGCGCTGAGGAGCTTTTTGCCCAGGCCGGTGCCGAGGTTGCTCAGGAGAAGGTCGCACGCCTGCGCTTTCCGGATCCCCTTCCTTCGGGGCGTGTGCCTCTTACCGCCGAGGGACTCTCCAAGTCGTACGGTTCGCTTGAAGTGTTCACCGGCGTCGATCTCGCGATCGACCGCGGCTCCAAAGTGGTCGTCCTCGGTCTGAACGGCGCCGGTAAGACGACGCTGCTGCGTCTGCTCTCCGGCATCGAAGAACCCGACTCAGGACGCGTCGTGCCCGGTCACGGGCTCAAGCTCGGCTACTACGCACAGGAACACGAGACCCTCGACGACAGCCGTACCATCCGTGAGAACATGGCCGAGGCAGCGCCAACCCTCGATGACACGCACGTGCGCAACATCCTCGGTCAATTCCTGTTCCAGGGCGACGACGTCGAGAAGCCAGTGTCCGTTCTGTCCGGCGGTGAAAAGACACGACTTGCTCTCGCGACCCTCGTCGTTTCGGGTGCCAATGTCCTTCTCCTCGACGAGCCGACCAACAACCTCGACCCCGCCTCGCGTGAGGAGATCCTTGCGGCCCTGCGCGACTACGAGGGCGCCGTCATCCTCGTCACGCACGACCCTGGCGCTGTCACGGCCCTTAACCCCGAGCGCGTCCTGCTGTTGCCCGACGCGGATGAGGACCTGTGGGACGACAGCTACCTGGATCTCGTTACCCTCACCTGACAGCAACATCGCCACGACGACGCCCACTGTGGCGCGGCGACGACAAAGGCCGGGACTGGGAACACCCAGCCCCGGCCTCGTCGTAAGCCTTAGAGCACCTTGGAGAAGAACTCCTTCGTGCGCTCCGACTGTGGATTGTCAATGACTTCGGAGGGGGCTCCGGCCTCGACGATGACGCCGCCATCCATGAAGACAACCTGGTCGGCGACCTCGCGGGCGAAGCCGATCTCGTGCGTCACCACCGCCATTGTCATGCCGGATGCGGCCAGGTCCTGCATGACCTGGAGAACCTCACCGACCAGTTCGGGGTCGAGCGCGGAGGTCGGCTCGTCGAAGAGCATGATCTCCGGATCCATGGCGAGCGCACGGGCAATCGCGACACGCTGCTGCTGACCTCCGGACAGCTCGGCAGGGTAGTGGTCCGCGCGATCAGCAAGCCCCACTCGATCGAGAAGCTCAAGAGCCTGAGCGCGTGCCTCGCTCTTTGAACGCTTCAGGACCTGAATGGGCGCCTCCATGACGTTTTCGAGTGCGGTCTTGTGCGGGAAGAGGTTGAAGCGCTGGAACACCATGCCGATTCGAGAACGCTGAGCAGCGATCTCCTTATCGTGACGCTCGTGCAGGACGCCATTCTCGTCCTCGCGGTAGCCGAGCAGCTCGCCGTCCACGAACACGCGTCCGGCGCTGATGTCCTCGAGCATGTTCAGGCAGCGCAGGAGCGTCGACTTGCCCGAGCCCGACGGGCCCAGGATGACGCAGACCTCGCCGGAAGCAATATCCAGGTCGATGCCCCGCAGGACGTGTAGGTCGCCGAAGAACTTGTGGACTCCGCGAACGGAGACCATGGGCGTCGTGGTCGTCATGGTGTCACATCCAAAAACTTGAGCTTGGTGGCTGTGGCTTCGTCATCCTCATCGGTGGAGGAGGATGCGGCGGGGGAGTCCGTCCCGGCGTTGTCGCGACGCTCGAAGCCCTTACCGTAGTACTTCTCAATAAAGGACTGAATCCACATGAGGAGACTCGTAATAACGAGGTACCAGATCGCTGCGGCGATCAGGAGCGGTACCGGTGCAAACGTCGCCTGTCCGCGCTGACGCGCGATGAATGTTAGTTCGAGGGTGAAAGGGATCGCCGAGACCAACGAGGTCGTCTTGAGCATCGAAATGGTTTCGTTGCCGATCGGCGGCACAATCACACGCATCGCCTGCGGCAAGATGATGCGACGGAAGATCGTCGCGCGCGGCATGCCCAGCGCTGTGGCGGCCTCCCACTGGCCCTTGGAGACGCTCAGCAGACCCGCACGCATGATCTCCGCGAGGTATGCGCCTTCGTTCAGGCCGAGGCCGATGAATGCCATCCAAAACGGCGTGAAGTACGTTGCCGTATCAAACGTGAGTTCCCATCCCCACAGTGAGCCGAGGAAGGGTACGCCGAAAGACAGCGTCGGATACAGGGTGGGAAGCAACGACCAGAAAATCAGCTGCGTGTAGATAGGCGTCCCACGGAAGAACCAGATGTAGGCCATCGCGACCCAGCGCAAAACCGGGTTCACGGACTGACGCATGATGGCCATCGTGATGGCCAGGGCGGTGCCAACAACCATCGCGAGGACCGTCAGAATGATCGTGAAAAGCACGCCCTGCATGATCGAACGCGAGAACAGCCACTGGAAGACGACCTGCCACTGAAAGTTCGTGTTCGTCACCAGCGCGTGGACCGCCATCGCCGCAAGGATTGCCGCGACGATTGCGCTCGCCCACCTGCCCGGCCGGGGAACCGGCTTCGCGTCGATCAGCTCAACGCCGTTTTTGATGGTTGCCATGAGATCCTCAGTCGTTCGTCGCCGGGTTCAGCTCGGCGGTGGTCAGCGCAGCGTTCTCGGCGCCGTACGTTGCCAGAATGTCCTTCAGGTAGCCGTTGTCCATCAGGTACTGCATCGCCTTCTGGACGGCCTGCGTCAGCTGCTCGTCGTTTTTGTTGACGGCCACGCCCTGAGGGGCTGACTCGACGACGCCGCCGACCTGCTCGATCTTGCCGCTCGAGAGATTTGCGGTGTAACCGATGACCGTCGAGTCGGCGAAGGTGGCGTCGTACTGGCCGCCAATGACCTTCGTTGTAATGTCGGTCTGCAGGTCGTGCGGCATGATGGTGATCTTGTCCTTGCCGTTGGCAACGCACTGCTCGGAGAGTTCGGTTGCGTAATCTTCTTGCGCTGTGCCGGTCTGGACGCCGATCGTCTTGCCGCAGGGGTTGGTCGGATCGAAGTTCTTCGGGTTGCCGGCGGCCACTCCGTAGGCGGAGCCCACCTCAACGTAGGAGATGAGGTTTGCCTGCTCCTCGCGTTCGGAGGTGATCGTGAAGGAGGAAATGCCCACGTCAAACTTGGTGCCCAGAGCCGGAATGATGGTCGGGAACTCGGCGTGGTTGGTCGTTCCCTCGTTCAGGCCCATGACCTTGGCGAGCGCCTTGTTGATGTCGACATCGTAGCCCTGCGCGGTCTGCGAATCGTCACCGAGGAACTCCGCGGGCGCGTAGTCGGCGGAGGCGCCGTTACGCAGCGTGCCTCGCTCCTTGACCTCGTCGGGAACGAGCGCGGCGATTTCGTCGACGGTCGGGATCTTCGACACGTCGTACGAGGCCGTGGTTGCCGCGGCCGAGGAGCTGTCCGATCCGCTGGTCGACGAGTTGGTCGACGTCGGATCCGCGCAGGCGGCGAGGGGGAGAGCAGCTGCGGCTGCGAGGACGATGAGGGCGTGTGCCTTCGAGATAGTCATGATCTGCCTTCCGATGGGAGCGGGCCGTAGCCCGTGATTGCTACCATTATGCACCCATATGCATTTAAATGCATATTATGCGTAGTGTGCCACGAGTCAGTCGATGCTCGGGTTGAGTGCAGCTGTCGTCAGTGCTGCATTCTCGGCGCCGTAGGACGCCAGAATGTCATTGAGGTAGCCGTTGTCCATGAGGTACTGCATGGCCTTCTGGACCGCTTCGGCAAGCTGCGCATCATCCTTCGCGACCGCCACACCCTGCGGCGCCGACTCGAAGGTGTCGCCAAGCTGCTCAATCTTGCCGGCAGACTGTGAGCTCGTGTAGCCAATGACCGTTGAGTCGGCGAGGGTCGCGTCGTATTGACCGCCGATCAGCTTGGTGGCGATATCCGTCTGAAGCTCGTGAGGCATGACGGTGATCTTTTCCTTGCCAGCCGCAACGCACTCGTCGGAGAGGGTGGCCGCGTACTCCTCCTGAGCAGTGCCAGTCTGAACTGCGATGGTCGAGCCGCACGGATCGGACGGGTCAAAGTTCTTCGGATTGCCAGCGGCGACGCCCCATGCGGATCCGACATTCAGGTAGGAGACCATGTTGACTTGCTGCTCGCGCTCGGAGGTAATGGTGAACGATGAGATGCCCACGTCGAACTTCGTGCCGAGAGCGGGAATGATCGTCGGGAATTCCGAGTGCTTCGTTTCTCCGGCATTCAAACCCATGACCTTGGCGAGCGCCTTGTTGATGTCGACGTCGTATCCGATGGGGGTCTGTCCGTCGGTGTCCATATATTCGGCGGGTGCGTATCCGGTTGACGCTCCGTTGCGCAGGGTGCCCCGTTTCTTGATGTCGTCAGGAATGAGTGCTGCAATCTCGTCGACGGTCGGAATCGTGGACACGTCGTAGGATGCCGTGCGTGACGCGGTTGCCGACGGGGCGTTCTCGGAATTGCTGCTTGTCGTCGGATCTGCGCAAGCCGCCATTGCGGTAACTGTGCCGGCCAGGGTGAGCGTGGCGAGAATCTTCTTCGTGTGCATGATTATGTTCCTCAGTATCCGTGTTTCAGCGGTGATCCTGTACTGAATATGCAATCATGCGCATACTATGCATGTCGAACGAGTCTCGTATTGTGGATGCATAAGTGGGCAAGCACTCGGTGCTTGCCCACTTATGACAGTTGCTCAGTTGCCGCGAAGCGCTCGGCGTGACGGCTTGGCGCGGAGAGGATCGATGCCCTTCGGAATGGGAGGCTCGCCCGATCGGAGCGCATTGATGCGTGCGGACACCTGAGGAACTTCCTCGGGAGTCAGGACGTTCTTGAGCTTACGCAACTCGCGCTGAAGATCCTTCAGTGCGACCTGCCCCTCGTCGCGACCGACCTGAATCTGGTGAATGGGCACGTTACGCATGACCTTCGCAACTCGCTTCGACTCGGCCTGCAGAAGCGGGCGCACGCGCGATGAGGGGCCCTCGGAAATGAGGACAACACCGGCGCGGCCCACGATGCGCCAGACGAGGTCCTGCTCGCGGGTGTAGGCGATGGGCTGCTCGGGGATGACCCAGCCGCGCTGAATCTGTGACAGCGCAACCTTGACGGCTCCAGCGGTCTCCTCGACCTGGGAATAGAGTGCCCGGCGCGCCAGAAGGCTCAAAAGAGCAAGGGCTGCGGTGAACGCTCCCATGATGCCGACGAGGAGCCAGCCGATCCATGACATGTTGGTCAGCCAAGCCACCAGCATGAAGATGGCAATGACCGCTGCGGCCGTTCCGAGAAGCATCCACGGAAGTGCCGGGTAGGAGCGTTTGGTCAGTCGGTATGCGTCGAGAACGTTCTGATAGAAGCGCCTCTTGCCGGGGGGATTTGATTCACTCATAGCCTCATTATTGTACGTGCAATTGATGATCGAAAGTCCACCCGCCCGACCAGGCACTTTGTGACATGAGTTGCATCACATTATCTGACTTTGGACAATAAGGGCATGAACATTGGCGGTTACGAGATCGGACAAGTGTTTCACATTGGCAGCACCGGCCCGATGTGGAGAACGCGCACCGACGCGGGTGAGGCTTTGGTTGCGATCCGGTCGCCGAATGAAGGAGACCGGTGCCTCGCACGCTGGAAGGCGTGGGCCTCGATCACGTCTCGGCATGTGGTGGCTCTGCGCGACGTCGTGCGCTCGGAGGACGGCAGATGGGCGATTGTTCAAGACTACGTGCCCGGACGGACACTCGATGCGGAGCTTGGATCACCCGACCTGCGGCCAATAGCTACACGGCGCCAGATCCTGCATGGGATTGCGGCCGGGGTCAGCGCCCTCCACGGTGCGGGAATCGCACACGGAGATCTCACCCCAGCAAACATCATCATCACGCCCGAAGGTCGCGCTGTCATCATCGATCTCATCGACGACATTGGTGAAGGCGAGGGGACGCCGGGGTGGAGCCTCGAAGCCGCGGGTAGGGAGGCAGACCGTCGGTGCCTCCGACAGATTGCCTCGCTGTTAAACATGAACGAGGAGCTCACGACGCTCGGATGTGATGAATCGTCCACGAGTGGCTCAGCTGTCACGCTCACGGTGAGTGACCCAGAGGAGCACGTCATCTCGCGCGAACCTGTTGATCCTGGGCGCGTCATTGCTGAGTTACGGGCCGCTGCATTGCGTGAAGACACACTCACTGATGATGCGGTGCGAGTGCATGGCGCAGAATTCGCGTCCGATGAACGCCGCCGCTCCGCGCTGCGCTTCAGACCATCATGGGGAGTGGGTGTTCTTGCCGGTGGCGTCGTTGCGATTGTGCTCGGCCTGTCGATCATGGCGTATGGAGTGTGGGGCAGGGGCACTCAGGACGGACCCGAGGCATCGCCACGATCATCTGAAACTGCATCCAGCGCAGGGGCGCCGACATCCTCGAACATGTGTGAGCCCGCCGCACTGGCTGACACGATTAGCCGTGCCATTGCCACGCGTGACCGCGCCGTGATGGATGGCGATGTCTCAGTGCTCGGGTCCGTCCTCGGCGGCGAGCTCCTCGCACAGGACACACAGCGGATCGAAACGATGCTCTCCGAAGGCGTGCGGGTGCGCGCGCTCTCGTCAACGATTGACAACGTCGCTGTGATCTCCTGTGAGCAAGGGGCTATCGACGTGGGCGCAACACTCATCGTTGAGTCGTCGCAGACGTGTCGCGCCGATGCATGCGAAACGCATGACACTCCCACAGCGACAGAACTTCTTATCCGTGTCGATCCGGTATCGGGCAAGGTGGTGAAAGCCGAACCTGCGCAGCCCAGCGGTCAACAGAGTGGCTCGTGATCAGGTAGCTCAGGGTAGCTGGAAGATAGTGATGGGGTGGGTCTGCCAAGCAGACCCACCCCATCACGGATGATAAGCGGTGATCAGAGACCCAGGTCGGCCTCGAACGCACCCTCCTCCAGGCGCTTCTTCACATCCATGAGGAATCGAGACGCATCGGCGCCGTCCACCAGACGGTGGTCGTAGGACAGCGACAGGTACACCATCGAGCGGATCGCGATGACGTCAGCGCCGTCGGCGCCCTTCATGACGACGGGACGCTTGACGATGGTGCCGACGCCCATGATCGCGGTCTCCGGCATATTGAGGACCGGAGTATCGAAGAGTGCACCGCCCGAACCGGTGTTGGTCACCGTGAACGTCGAGCCAGACAGCTCGTCGGGGCCGATCTTCGAATCGCGGGTGCGGGCTGCCAGATCGTTGATCGACGCGGCGATACCAGCGATGTCCTTCTCCCCGGCATTCTTCATGACGGGCACCAGCAGGCCACGCGGCGTGTCAACAGCGATGCCCACGTGCTCGTAGTCGAAGTACGTGACCTCCTTGTCGTTGATGGTCGCGTTGATCTTCGGATGGTAGGCGAGTGCCTCGGTCGCGGCCTTCACGAAGAAGGGCAGGAAAGTCAGCTTCGTGCCGTGCTTAGCCAGGAAGGCGTCCTTCGAGCGTGCGCGAAGCGCAGCAACCTTGGTGACGTCAACCTCGATGACCGTGGTGAGCTGAGCTGCGGTCTGCAGGGACTCGACCATGCGGCGCGCGATCGTCTGGCGCAGGCGCGACATCTTCTCCGTCGTGCCACGCAGCGGCGAAGGCTCACGAACAGTGGCAGCCGGGGTGGCCGGAGCCGCGGGGGCAGCAGGAGCAGCAGGAGCTGCAACGGCAGCGCGTGCGGCAGCGGCGGCAGCCTCGATGTCCTCGCGGCGAACGCGGCCGCCAACACCGGTGCCCGACACGGTCGCCAGATCGACACCGAGCTCACGGGCAAGCTTGCGCACGATCGGAGTGACGTAGGCGGAGCCGGTCACGACGGCAGGTGCCTCAACAACCGGAGCAGCAGCAGCCGTCTGAGCCAGCGTCGATGCGTTCGGGAACGGGTCAACCGGAGCGGAGGGAGCCGCCGGAGCGACCGGTGCTGCAGGAGCGGCAGGCGCTGCGGGAGCAACCGGGGCAGCGGGGGCTGCCGGTGCTGCAGCCTGCGTGACGGGAGCAGCAGAGGGAGCCGACGAAGAAATGATCGCGACGACGGTGCCGACCTCGACGGTCTCGTCCTCGGGAACGCGGATCTCTGCGAGGAAACCGGCGACGGGGGAGGGGACCTCGGAGTCGACCTTGTCCGTGGAGACCTCGAGCAGCGGCTCGTCGGCGTCAACGGCGTCGCCCACGGACTTCAGCCACGTGGTGACGGTGCCCTCGGTGACGGATTCGCCCAGAGCGGGCATGCGCACCTCGGTACCCTGCGCGGGAGCAGAGGCAGGGGCAGCCGCAGTCTCGACAGGAGCTGCAACGGGGGCCGCAGGAGCCTCGACGGGAGCGTCCGCGGGTGCAGCTGCGGGGGCTGCCGATGCCTCGGACGCGTCGCCAATACGAGCGATTTCGGTGCCGACCTCGACGGTCTCGTCCTCGGGGACCAGGATCTCCAGCAGGACGCCGGCCACGGGGGAAGGGACCTCGGAGTCGACCTTGTCCGTGGACACCTCAACGATGGGCTCGTCGAGCTCGACGGTGTCGCCGACCTGCTTGAGCCACGTGGTGACGGTGCCCTCGGTGACGGACTCGCCCAGAGCGGGCATGGTCACTGAAGTTGCCATGTGTGTTCTCCTATTAAAAAATTTCGGTCAGTTGTGGACGTGGAGCGGCTTGCCTGCCAGCGCCATAGCCGCTTCACCAAGCGACTCGTTCTGGCTGGGGTGTGCGTGGATCAGGGAAGCGACATCCGAGGGGTATGCCTCCCAGTTCACCATGAGCTCGCCCTCACCAATCTGTTCGCCGATGCGCGCGCCGATGCCGTGGAAGCCCACGATCGGACCGCCCTCAACCGAGACCAGCTTGATGATGCCCGATGTGGCCAGGATAGACGACTTTCCGTTGCCGGCGAGGTTGTACTCGACGGTGCGCACCTGGTCTCCAAACTTTTCGCGTGCCTGCTTCTCGGTCATACCGACGGAGGCAATCTCCGGCTCGCAGAACGTCACGCGCGGAATATTGATGTCAGCCTGCATGGTCGGGTTCAGGCCAGCGATCTCTTCGGCGACGAAGATGCCCTGCATGAAGCCGCGGTGTGCCAGCTGAAGGCCGGGAACGATGTCGCCGACCGCGTAGATGTTTCCGACGCCGGTGTGCAGGCGGTCGTTGGTGATGACGAAGCCGCGATCCAGCGTGATGCCGGCCTGCTCGTAGCCCAGGCCCTCGGTCACGGGGCCGCGGCCAACTGCGACTAGAAGGACGTCGGCGTCGAAAGCCTTGCCGTCTTCGGTCGTGACGTGCACGCCCTGCTCGTTCTGCGTGGCCGAGGCGAAGCGAGTGTTCGTGTGGAACTTGATGCCGCGCTTGCGGTAGGCGCGCTCGAGCTGCTTGGAAATGGCCTCGTCCTCGTTGTTGGCGAGGTGGGGGAGGGCCTCGATAATCGTGACCTCGGCGCCAAAGCTGCGCCACACGGAGGCAAACTCCAGGCCGATGACGCCGCCGCCAAGAATCACGGCGGAGGAGGGAACCCAATCCATCTGAAGGGCCTGGTCGGAGGAGATTACGCGGCCGCCGATCTCGAGGCCGGGGATCGAACGCGAGTAGGATCCGGTCGCCAGAACGATGTTGCGGCCGGTAATGCGCTGGCCGTTCACCTCGATGGTGTTCGCGTCGGCGAGGCGGCCCCAGCCGGAGATGACCTCGACGTTGCGAGACTTGAGCAGGCCCTGCAGGCCCTTGTACAGACCGGAAATAACGGAGTCGCGGTACTTACCCACCTGAGCCATGTCAATGCCGTTGAAGGTGGAGGAGACGCCGAACTTGGAGGACTCGCGCACGGCCTCGGCCGTTTCTGCAGCGTGCAGGTACGCCTTGGTGGGGATGCAGCCGCGGTGCAGACAGGTGCCGCCCACCTTGTCGCCGTCGATGAGGGCGACCTTCATGCCCAGCTGCGCAGCGCGCAGGGCGGTCGCATAGCCGCCGGAACCCGCACCCAGAATGACGATGTCGTAGGTCGATTCGCTCAAGGTTTAAAACTCCTCGCTGATGAGCCGAAGCTCAGATGGTTGTTTTCATGGCGGGCCTCACGGTCCTTATAGGCCCATTGTCCCACGTTTGTGCAACGCTGTCTTGAAGCTCGGTGTTCCATCGTGGTGCTTCAGGCCACATGGCGCGATAGCCTGCGGCGTAGATGTCCGATGCAATGCGCAGCGTTCGTTGCCTCGGTAGGATCGGTGTTGTGCACGGACAAGACACGACGAACGAGGCCGTCGGTGCGCGCGATCAGCGCCCGCCGTCCCTGGGCCTCGGCCGCATTATTATCGCCATGTTTTGGCTCCTCGGAGCCTGGATTCTCGTGATGGCGATCATCGACCTTTTTCATGCGCAGGGACAGCCCTGGGGTCCGCGTATCGTTGCGCTCCTCGCGGGTATTGACTATCTCATCGCGGCGACGGCGCTCACCCATAACGGGCGACGGATGCGTGTGGTTGGTTGGGTGACGATTGCCCTGTCGATCGCCATTCCGGTCATTTTGTGGGTTGCTTCGCTCGGTCTCGATGAGCTGAATTCCGCCCGCTCCGCCTGGACCGGCTTTGGTATGGACTTCTACTATCTGCCCCTCGTCGTGTCGATGATCGGCTTGATCTGGATGTGGCGCTCGAACCCGCGCAGGATCGTTTCTCTCGCTGAGCAGGTTGAGCGCCCGTCCTCGCCATGGAAAGCAGGTTGAGGCGCGGCCTGACTGAGTGATGATGCGCAATAAACGAGGCCTGGAGCAGTGAATCGCTCCGGGCCTCGTTTCTGTTGCCTATCCGGCTTAGACGCCACCCGGGAACCCGAGTTGGCGCCATGCTTCGTACAGGACGATCGATGCAGAGTTTGCCAAGTTCAGCGAACGCACCCCGCCAACCATCTGAATGCGCACGCGATCCTCCACGCGCGGATGATGCATCGCATTCTCGGAGAGGCCGACCGACTCACGCCCAAAAAGGAGACCGTCTCCATCGGCATAGGAGACGTCGGAGTACATGGTGGTTGCGTGGCCCGTGAGTGCCCAGACGCGCCCTGGAACCTCGGCGAGTGCCTCGTCCAGGGAGTCGTGAACCTTCACGTGTGCAAGGTCGTGGTAGTCCAGGCCCGCACGGCGGAGCTTCGCGTCGTCCATGTCGAAGCCCAGTGGCTTGACCAAGTGCAGCATTGATCCGGTGCATGCGGACAAGCGAATAGCGGCTCCCGTATTGCCGGGGATTTCCGGCTCCCAAAAAATAATGTGCAGCATCGTCCTCAGGCCTGGTGGGTAACGGTCAGGGATGCGCGTGCGATCGTATGCTCGAGCGCCGCGAACGAGGCCATGGCTGGGGTCGCGTCGTCGTCGAGCCCCAGCGAATCCGTATCGAGGGCGTGCACCGTGAACACGTAGCGGTGGGGGCGGTCGCCGGCGGGGGGAGCGGCTCCGAAGTAGGACGCTTCTCCCGCATCGCCGCGCAGGTGGAAAGCCGGACCGTCCAGCATGAGGTCGGATGCTCCGGCGCCCGCCTCCAGGTGGGTCATGGACGACGGGATGTCAAGAATTGCCCAGTGCCACCAGCCCGAGGGGATCGGGGCATCCGGGTCAAAACAGGTCAGCATGAAGCTCGCCGTGTCCTCGGGGAAACCGTGCCACGTGAGATCCGGGGAAAGGGATCCGGCCTCGGCGGTCGCCGACTCGGGCATGGGTGCACCGTCGGTGAGAACGCTCGATGACAGCGTAAACGTGGGGACTTCCAGGCCCTCGTAGGGGCTGGGGGCAAGGGGGCGCTGGTCGATGTTCATGCATGCTCCTTTTCTCGGTGTTTTCCATTGTGACCTATTCGCGCGCGATCGGCGTTCGGGACGCAGATGTATGAGCGGGGTTCTACACTTCCAGTATCGAACACATGTTCTATTGCTGGGAGGGGGAGTTATGGCCGATGCGCACGCGCGACTACTGGCGGCGCGCGACGTGTTGAACCGTGCCGAACAGGCTGTTGGCCTGCGAGCGCGTGACGATATCGAGCACGTGCAGGCGGGGATTTCTCCCGTCCTTCTGGGGCCGACTGGCAGAGCTGAACTTATCCGATTGCTGATCGACGCATGTCCCTCCGAGGGGTGGATCGGCGTATGCGGAGTGAGGAATATCGGCTGGGAATGGGCCTCACAGCAGGGGATGGACCTCGACCGTGTACTGGTATTAAATGCGGGGAAAGATCACCAAGTGGGGGACCTGTGTTCCCTTCTGATAGAGGCCTGCGATGTTGTCTGCCTTGATATTCCTGAACTGTCCGGCGCACAGCAGCGGGCCCTGGCGGCTCGGGCCCGATCGATGGGACGCACCATCGTGACACTGCGCCCCTGGCCGGGGCTATCTCGTGAAGCGCTGCGCCGACGAATGCGGCTGGTGGTCTAGGTGCGTGACATGGTGGTGTGGGTGCCCGATTGGCCCGTCCACTGCCTTGTGGTCGATCTGCCGCCGGGTGGCACCGGGGCTGTTGCGCACAGCGAACGCATCGAGGTCGCCAGTGCTGCTGCTCGGAGCGCCGGAGTCAGGAGCGGCATGAGCGTACGAGAGGCGACGTATGTGTGCCCCGATCTCGTCTGCTTGCCTCGCGACCCTGATCGCGAGGCGCGAGCGTTTAGCGCCGTTGTCGATGCTTTCGATTCGGTGGCGGCCGGGGTGGAGTGCGTGCGCCCCGGGGTGGCCAGGTGTCGGGCGCGCGGTCCCGCCCGTTGGCATGGGAGTGAGGAGGCCGCGGCCTCGGCTCTGGTGTCGGCGATCGAAGAGGCCGTCGGGGTTGAATGTTTTGTTGGCATCGCCGATGGTCCGGTCGCATCCCTGGAGGCGGCTCGCGAGGGGCGCATTGTTCCTGTCGGAGAAAACCAATTATTCCTGGGGCGCATCCCGTTACATCGTGCCCTGTGGGCCGTTCCTGCCGCGATGACAGACAGGGCAGCTGACACTCTTGATCTGTTGCAGGGCCTGGGCATCAACACCTGTGCGGATTTTCTGGCACTGGGGCGAGGCCGTGTGTGCGAGCGCTTCGGCGACGTCGGTGAACAACTCTGGAATCTCGCCTCCGGAGGCGACAGCGCCATCACGCTGGCCGGTCGCATTCAGCCAGACATCACGATGGAGTGCGTCATTGATGTGGGCGGAGAATCCATCGATACGATGATGGCGCCCATTCACCGCATCGCACGAGATCTGTCTCAGAGGCTGGGGCGGGGCGGGCTCGTCTCGCAGACCCTGCGCATCGATGTGGAGGATGCCGGGGGCGGTCAGCGCACTCGCACCTGGAGCGGATGCGACGTGTGCGTATCCGACGACGTTGCGCTGCGTGTCCGGTGGACGCTCGCGGGGTGGACTTCGGGTATTGAAGGGCCCAGTGGCGCGGTGACCTGCATACGCGTCACCGCGTGCGATCCGCGGGTGGGGCGCAGTGCATCAGCACTGTGGGGGCGGTCAGACCGCGAGCGCGATGTCTCGCGCAGCGTCGTGCGTATCCAGGGGATGGCGGGGCCGGATTCTCTCCTGATTCCGCGGGTGCAGGGCGGATACGATCCGCGCAGCCGTGTTGTGATGACCAGATGGGGGAGCAAGCCTCTCCTTCGCCCGCATGAGGGGGCGTGGGAGGGACACATCGCTCATCCTCCGGCGACGCTTTTTGACGAGCCCGTGCGTGTGAGGATTGTTGGCGAATCTGGGGCCTTCGACGACGTGCGTGTGGACCACCGAGGCGCCTTGAGTGCTGCACCCGCCTACATCGTTAGCGAGCGTGATGTCTCGCAATCAGTGCCGGGGAGGGGACGCCGTGCGGCTATCGCGCGAGTGGAAGGGCCTTGGCCAGTGGGAGGTCGGTGGTGGGCGCAGGAGAGACCGCGCGCCTACATGAGGGCTCTGCTTGAGGATGGACGGGACATTCTCCTCGTCTGGAAGGAAGGGGAGTGGGCGATCGAGGGGCTGACCCAGTGAGACGGTGCCGTGGGTGGACGGGTGTCGTAGACTGAAAGGATGGTATCTCTGTCGCACACGCTGGCCTCGCTGTCGGATGATGACATGATGGCCCTCGTTGGCCCGGCGGCGTGGGCGAACGGCCTGCGTTTAGCGCGCAGTGGCGCGGTGCGTGAATTCTCCTGGAGCGGGGATGGGGAACAGGCTGAAGCGCGCGTGAAGGAAGCCGGGCTGACCTACCGCGTGCGCGTCGCACAGGGCGCTGTGCGTCCATCCCTCGCGTGTGCATGCCCGCTGCGCAGCGACTGTCCTCATACGGTCGCGACGCTCATCGTCGGACGCGAAGATGCCCGCGACAAGCAGCGCTCGGTGCCTGAGTGGAGTCGCGTCCTCGAGCAGATGCTGGGCTCCGACCGGGACCGCCTGGGCGAGCCGTTGGCCCTCGTCGTCGATGCGCATGATCCCGGGGTCGAGCCGTCTCTCATCCCGCTGCGCCGAAGCTCCTCATCCGGGTGGACGACGAAGAGGGCTTCGTGGCTCGATCTGACGGCCACGCAGTGGGCGTCGGTAACAGATGGGCTAGATCCCACGCACGTCTCTCTCATGCGTGAGGGCTACCGCCTGTCGCGTGAATCGCGTTCGTGGCACTCGCGCACGGAGGTGACGCTCAGTTCGCTGGGTGAGCATGCCTACGCGTGGCTGGCACGCCTGGTGCGCGCCGGAGTTGAGCTCTACGCCTCACCCGAGGCCGATGAGAAGGTGGTGCTCTCGCACGCAACGTGGGACGCGGACATTGATGTGCGCTCCGGTGACGACGGCCTCGACGTCAGAGTCGTCGCGCGTAACGGAGACGAGGTGATCACGAGGCCGCGCATCGACCGCGATGCGAGTGTGCTGTTGCTGGATGGAGGGCGCGCAATCGCGCGCATTGAGGGGGTGGGAACGCTCGACGGCTTTCCTCTCGATCGAGGCCTGCATATTCCTGCCGCTGATGTCGCGCAGTTTCGTGGCACGTGGCTGCCCGCCCTCCTCAGGCGTTTTTCGATGGCGTCCTCCGATGGCAGTTTTGACGCTCAGGCTCGCCCGGACGTGTCCCTCGTGGGCACAGTGCGACGCGACGGTGAATCTGTCGTTGTGCGCTGGTGGGCCGAGTATCGTCAGGGTGAGTCGCGCTCGCGTACTCCTGTGGCCCACTGCGCGGACGACGAGGCCGTGGCAGAGATCGTGGGGCGCGTCGAGTTGTGGGGACGCGGGTTGGACTCCGCCCTGTGGACCGCGCCTCCGACGACCGGGAGGCTGTCTCCGTGGCACGTTCCCGCGTTCTTAGAGGCGGTTGTCGATTCTGAGGGCATTGATGGCCTCGTGTGGGACGTTGCGGAGGATGTGCGTGCCATCGACGTGCGAGAAGACGGATTCGATGTCGATGTGAGCGTTGATCCGGCCGAACGCGACTGGTTTGACCTCAACGTGCGCCTGCGCCTCGGTGCCGTCACGATCAGCGTGCGCGATGCGCTCGAAGCGATCGCAGGCGGGCAGGAGTATGTCGAGGTCGAGGGAACGTGGGTACGCCTTGACGGCGAACGTATTCGATCCTTGGCGACGTTGCTGGAAGAGGCGCGCACTCTGGCGGGGTGGGACGGCGAGGGGTTCAGGCTCACGCCGATGCAGGTCGGCATCGTCGATCTATTCGCGAGCGCATCCGACCACGTGAGTATCAGCGACGCGTGGAGGAGGCGGATTGCCCCGCTGCGCGACGGCTCCGCGGATAAAGGTGTGCCGCCGGTGCCGTCGCTGAGTTCGATCCTGCGCCCGTATCAGCGCCGTGGGCACGCGTGGTTGACGGCTCGCCTGTCCGGTGGCATCGGTGGAATTTTGGCTGATGACATGGGCCTGGGTAAAACCGTTCAGATCCTGTCGGCTGTGGCAGCGCTGCGAGCGCATGCACCCGCCGGTGATCCCTCGCCGGTTCTCGTCGTGGCGCCGACCTCCGTCGTCGGCGTGTGGATAGACCAGGCGCGTACCTTCACACCGCACCTACGCGTACGCGCGGTGACGGAAACGGCCGCGCGCCGGGGGACGACGATCGGTGAGGAGGTTGCCGATGCGGATATTGTCGTCACCTCCTACACGCTCGCCCGCCTGGAGGCGGAGCAGTGGAACCAAGTGCGCCTCGGCGGAGTTGTCATCGATGAAGCGCAAGCGGTAAAAAACCCTCGCACTGCGACCTACCGTGCGCTTCGCGATCTTGAGTCACCCTGGAAGTTGGCGGTGTCCGGCACCCCCATCGAAAACTCGCTGGGAGACCTGTGGTCGTTGCTTTCCTTAACGTGCCCAGGCCTCCTGCCCCCGTGGGAAACGTTCCAGCAGCAGGTGCGCAGGCCTATCGAAAACGGCGCGGACCCGGCGATGCTCGGGCGTCTGACGGCGTACGTCGCGCCCTTCGTCCTGCGACGCACGAAGGAGGAGGTCGCTCCGGATCTGCCCGACAAGATCGTCGACATTGTGCGCGTCGATTTGGGCAAGGAACACCGCCATATCTACGACCAGTACCTGGCACGCGAGCGCGCCCGGATTCTCGATCTGCTACGCGACGTGGATGCGAACCGAATGAGTGTGCTCGCCTCGATTACGAGGCTGCGTCAGCTTGCGCTCGATCCGGCTCTCGTCGAGGAGTCGTACGCGCACGTGGGGTCGGCAAAAATCGAGTACCTGGCGGATCGGCTGGACGAGATCGTGCCACTCGGACACCAGGCGCTGGTGTTCAGCCAGTTCACCTCGTTCCTGGAACGCATCCGACACATGCTTACGCGCCGCGGAATATCCGTCGTGCAGCTGGATGGGTCGACGCGTGGTCGCGCAGAGGTCATCGAGAAGTTCCGCTCGGGCGATGCCCAAGTATTCCTCATCTCACTGAAGGCTGGCGGCTCCGGATTGACCCTCACCGAGGCGGACTACGTCTACGTCATGGATCCTTGGTGGAATCCTGCCGCCGAGGAGCAGGCGATTGATCGCGCGCACCGCATCGG
Organism: Actinomyces sp. ICM39; assembly: GCF_000282935.1. Taxonomy (NCBI): domain Bacteria; kingdom Bacillati; phylum Actinomycetota; class Actinomycetes; order Actinomycetales; family Actinomycetaceae; genus Actinomyces; species Actinomyces sp. ICM39. The sequence continues at coordinate 8,818 of NZ_ALCB01000065.1, read as the reverse complement.
TCAGACCAAGAAGGTCAATGTCTATCGAATGGTTGCGACTGACACGATCGAGGCGAAGGTCGTGGAACTTCAGGATCGCAAGCGCCAGCTCATTTCTTCGGTGATGAACGGGACCGGAACGGGCGCTCGCCTGAGCGAGGCGGACCTGCGCGGGCTCCTCGGCTAAATGGCGGCGAAGCCTTTCGGGCGCACGGCGACCTTCAGGCCGGCGCGTGTGCGCACGGCCTCGAGGGCGTCGCTGACGTCGGACAGCTCATACTCGTGTGTGATGAGTGGCGACAGGTCAATGCGTCCGCTCGAGAGCGCCTCGACGGCCGCCGCGTAGTCGTCAAGGGTCGCATTCGCGCTGCCGCTGATGGTCAGCTCCCGGTAGTGCACGAGGTTTGGGTCGATCTGAGTCATCGCTCCCGCGGGGAAGCCGGCGAAGAAAGAAATGTGGCCGCCGATGCGCGCGCACTGAGCGGCAATGGGGACGAGGTCTGGGGCTCCGACTGCGATGATGACGACGTCTGCTCCAACACCGTCAGTCCACGTCAGGACCTCACGCACAAGATCCTCGCCTTGGGCGCTGGTCGTCAACTCGGCTCCCATCGCTCGCGCGGGTTCGAGGCGTGCCTGCCGTCCGCACGCCATGACGCGTGCGCCGACAGAAACCGCGAGTGCGCAGTGGATGAGTCCGATCGGTCCCGTTCCCAGAACAAGTACGCGGGAGTCGGATTCGATGGGCAGTCTTCTTGTTGCGCGTAGACAGCAGGAGAGTGGCTCGGCGAGCGCAAGGTGAGGTGGGGTGATCTCACCAGCGACGGGGGTAATGCACGCGAGCGCTTCTTCGGGGACGAGGACGAGGTCGGCGAGGCCTCCATCCACCCCAGTTCCGAACAGGCGCATGTTTGCGCACACGTTGGAGCGCCCACTCGTGCACGGTTCGCAGCGCCCGCAGGCAATCTCCGGAGCGAGTCCGACCTGCGTGCCCGGAGCGGGAACGTCAACGCCTGCAGTGAGTTCGTCTCCGATGCGCCAGACGCGAGCAGCAATTTCGTGGCCGAGAACGACTCCGGGGGTGACGCCGTTGGTCTTCTGTCCCGTCGCGATGCGCAGGTCCGTGCCGCATAGGGTCGTCGCTTCCACCGCGAGAAGAACATCGCGGGGGCCAAGTGTCGGGACGGGGCGTGTGTCGACGACCAGATCGCCAGGGGAACGGAGCGACGCTGCGAGCATGGAGTCCATGCCTCCAGCATACGGCTTGTGCGTCTGCGACAGGAGCCCGCTCGATGCACCTGGCTCTGTCAGCCTGAATCGTCACCGACAAATCAATCGAACACATGTTCGATATAATGTATGGGTGACCACGGAACGACGCTACGCAGAACTGCACGCGCACAGCGCTTTCACTTTCCTGGACGGGACCGACGAGCCCGCGCGCATGGTGGAGGAAGCTGCACGCCTGGGGCTCGATGCCCTCGCGATTCTCGACGTCGACGGCATGTACTCAACGGTTCAGACGACCATGGCCGCCCGCGAAGCTGGCCTGCCCATCGTCTACGGGGCCGAGCTGACGCTCGCATCGAATGCTTGTGGAACATTTGTTCCCGGCTCATCTGCTCCGGGCTGGGGACTCGCTTCCGGAGCAGACGAACCGGGGATACGCCTGCCGATCTTGGCCGCCAGTCCCAGCGGCTACGCGAATCTCGTGGGAGCCATGAGTAAGCGAGCGCTCTCCGCGCCAGGCGAGCGCAACCCCCGCTACAGCCTCGTTGATCTCAGTGAAGCTGGAGGAGACCTCATCGTCCTCACCGGCGGCAGGCGGGGCCCACTCATGCGGGCTCTACGAGCAGGTGGTATGCCGTCCGCGCGCCGAGTCCTCGACGGCCTCGTGGATGCGTTTGGGCGCGACCATGTCCTCGTCGAATGGCAGGCGTCGCGCGGGGACGAGGACGAAGTCGGAGACGTGCTCGCGGAACTTGCGCGCGCGAGCGGAACTCGCCTGGTGGCAACGAGTGGAGCGCGCATGTCCTCACCCTCGAAGCAGGCACTCGGCGACATTTTGACCGCAACCCGCTTGGGATCGTCCTTGAATGAAGCGGAGGCTCACCTGGGCGCGCACCGCGCCTTTTTGCGTTCGCCCACGGAGATGGCACGACTGCACAGGGCGCACCCGCAGGCACTCGACAACACGTGTGAGGTCGCAGCCGCGTGCGCTTTCGACCTGCGCCTCGTCGCCCCGCGCCTACCCCGGCCCCGTGTCCCCGACGGGCACACCCCGGACAGCTGGCTCGCGCACTGCACCTACGAGGGTGCGAGCGTGCGCTACGGATCACGCGCGCAGCATCCCCGGGCGTGGGAGACGATCGATCACGAGCTGGGGATTATCGAGCGCCTCGGCTTTGCGGGCTACTTTCTCATCGTCAAAGACATCGTTGACTTTTGCGCCCGCAACGGCATCCTGTGCCAGGGGCGGGGTAGTGCCGCCAACTCCGCGGTGTGCTACTGCCTGGGAATCACGGCGGTGGACGCGGTGCGCCACAACCTTTTGTTTGAGCGCTTCCTGTCGGATGCGCGCTCGGGCCCACCCGACATCGACGTCGACATCGAAGCCTGCCGACGAGAAGAGGTCATCCAGTACGTGTACGACACGTTTGGGAGGGATCGCGCGGCTCAAGTCGCGAACGTCATCACGTATCGCCCGCGCTCGGCAATCCGCGACGCTGCACGGGCTCTGGGCTACCCCGCAGGTACGTCCACGGCCTGGTCCCAGGGCAGGGGAGAGGCCCCCGAACTTGTGAGAGAAGCGGCCCGCGCGCTATCACGACTGCCTCGACACATGGGAATCCACTCGGGAGGCATGGTGCTCACCGATCAGCCGGTGTCACGAATTTGCCCGGTTGGCTGGGCAGCCATGCCCGGGCGCACAGTCCTTCAGTGGGATAAGGAGGACTGCGCGGATGCGGGACTCGTGAAGTTCGACCTGCTGTCGCTCGGCATGCTCACCGCGCTGCGCGTCGCCTTCGACGAGCTGCGAGCATCTGACGCGCAGGAGGACGGATACGTTCGTCCACAGCTGCGTGGCTGGGCGCCTCGAGTCGTGCGAGGACGCGAGGGCCAGCCCCTGGGCCTGCACACCCTGCCGGAGGAGGATCCGAGGGTCTATGACTTGCTGTGTGCGGCTGACACGGTGGGCGTCTTCCAGGTGGAGTCGCGCGCGCAAATGAACACGCTTCCTAGGCTCAAACCGCGCTGCTTCTACGACATTGTCGTGGAGGTCGCTCTCATCCGCCCGGGCCCGATCCAGGGGCGCTCAGTCAACCCCTATTTGCGGCGCCGATCAGGTCGCGAGGAAGTTACCTATCTGCACCCGCTCCTCGAGCCAGCGCTGCGGCAGACGCTCGGCGTGCCACTCTTTCAGGAACAGCTCATGCGCATCGCGACAGATGCCGCAGGCCTGTCCGGCGCGCGTGCCGATCAGCTGCGCCGTGCAATGGGGGCCAAGCGCAGCCCCGAGCGCATGGAAGCCCTCAAGGGGGACCTCATGGCTGGCATGGAGGAACGGGGGATCGATGCGCCCACGCGCGAGCGCATTTTTGAGCAGCTCAAGGGCTTTGCAGACTTCGGATTCCCGGAGTCTCATTCTTTTTCGTTCGCGCACATCGTGTACGCGTCCTCCTGGCTGAAAGTGCATGCCCCCGAGCACTTTTATGCCGCGATTTTGGCTTCGCAGCCAATGGGCTTCTACTCTCCTGCAACCCTCGTGCAGGACGCCCGCAGGCACGGGGTGCGCGTCGTGGGACCGTCGGTGAACGATTCGCTCGTCGACGCGAGCGTGCAACGCGTGGAGGATACAGATGCGGGGGAGACCTACCTCGAGGGGCGCGCGGAGTCGCTTCCAACGCGCGGTGTCGTTCCCCTCGATGTCGATAGCGACCTCGCGGTGCGCATCGGTCTCTCGCAGGTACGAGGCCTCGGGGCCGCCGCCGAGCGCATTGTCGCAGCCCGGCGCGAGGGAGCGTTCATGAGCCAGGCGGACCTGGCTCGCCGCGCACACGTGAGCTCCTCCGACATGGAAAAGCTTGCGATGGCCGGAGCTCTCGGATGCCTGGGAGTGGGGCGGCGCGAGGGAGCATGGGCAGCCGGGGCGCTCGCGCAGCCACGCGCTCATACCGGTCAGTGGCAGCCGTTTCTTCCCGGCACGGAGGTGGGGTCCCGCGTACCCGAGCTGCCTCCGTTATCGGAGGTGGAACGCATGCGCTCAGATGTCGCTTCGACGGGGGTAACCCCGGGGACACACCCTTTCACCTACGTGCGCGGCTCGTTGCCTGAGTATGTCCTGCGCGCCGGTGAACTGGGGCAGCACCTCGCCGGGCGCATCGTCGACGTCGCCGGAGCGGTGACCCACCGCCAGCGCCCCCACACGGGCGGGGGGATCACGTTCCTCTCCCTTGAAGACGAGACGGGTTTCGTCAACGTCTCGGTGTCGGTAGGTGCGTGGACAAAATTCCGGCGCGTGTGCCTGGAGTCGAACGCACTGCTTGTCCGCGGAACGCTCGAGTGGGGAGACGGCGCGATCAATATTCAGGCCTTCAAGATCACGCCCATTGCGCTCCCCATCGAGGTGAAATCACGAGATTTTCGTTAGCGTGTGCGCCTTGCCACCCCATCGAGTATGAAGGAACGCAGCTCCTCGACCGTCTCGCACACGGCATCCGCCTCGTCGAGGCCATCCTCGGTTGCGTAGCCCCAGCCAACGCCGATCACCGGGATTCCGGCTTCTTGTGCACCGCGCACATCCCAGATCGAATCGCCGATGATCACGGGGTGAGAGGTGTCGACGCCGCGGGCCTCCAAGAGCGTCAAGGCCTCGCGAATGACGGTTGCTTTACTCGATGCGGGATCGGGGGTGGCACCTGCTATCACGTCAAAAACTTCGGATAATCCGAGGTGCTCCATCTGCGCAAGCGCCATCGGGGCCTGCTTCGACGTTGCGGTCGCAAGCGGAATACCCGCGCGATGAAGGTCGTGTAGCAATTCAATGACGCCGGGGAAGGGCTCGGGATCGAGATAGTGAGCGTGGTATCGGGCGCGATAGCCGCTCACCAGGTTAGCCAGAAGCTCACCCTCGTAGCCCAGGTCGCTGAAGGAATACCACAGCGGAGGGCCAACATACGTGCGAAGGCGCTGATCGTCGGGGATCGGTAAATCGTAGTCTGACAGTGCGCCACGGAAAGCGTTCATCACAGCTGGAGCGGAATCAACAATTGTTCCGTCTACGTCAAAAAGGACAACAGAAATGGATAAAGACACGTGGCTCCCCCGTGTTGTTGGTGCTTTCTTAGTCACTATGCCCTATTATCCCGAGAGAAGCATCCGACACGACCACGAGGAGGGAGACATGGAATCACGAGTACGATTGACACCAATCGTCGAAGCCAATAGCGCGCGCGCTGCCGCATGGCGAGTCTTCTTCGAGGCGTCCGGGCGCCTACAGGGCATTCTCGAGACGCGCCTCAAGCGCACCTACGGCGTCTCTATGCCTGACTACAACATTCTCTTGGCGCTCTGGGAGGCCCCCGGCCACCGCCTGCGCATGGGGGAGTTGGCTGATCGCGTCGTCTATTCGCCGTCGCGTGTCACCTACCTCGTATCGAACCTGTCACGTGACGGCTGGGTGGAGCGCATTCCCTCCGAGACTGATCGCCGCGGATATGACGCGTGCCTGACCACTCAGGGCATCGAAACTGTGCTTGCTGCCACAGAACTGCATCAGCAGACCGTCAGTGAGTACCTTCTGGACGGCATGACGGACGCCGATATCGACGCAATTGCAAAGGTTTTTGCGACTCTCGATGCGCGTCTGCGCGGCGGCGGAAAAGACTCCTAGTTTCGATTGGCGTATGTCGCCCACATCGTGTTAAGCTTCTACTCGCTTGCGGATCGCAACGGTTCGCATCGCTCACCTGCGCGGGTGGCGGAATAGGCAGACGCGCTAGCTTGAGGTGCTAGTCCTCATTTTACGAGGGTGGGGGTTCAAGTCCCCCTCCGCGCACGAGATACCCCGGGGCCGAAAGGCTCCGGGGTTTTCCATACCACCGACGAGGAGGCGCCGTGCGTATTGATATGTGGCTCGACACCTGTGATCCCTGGAGTTACCTGGGGCTGCGGCATTTGCGTGCTGCTCTCGAACAATTCGACCATCGCGACAACGTTGAGATCTTCCTACACGCATTCCTCCTCGACCCCGACCTGGACGTGGCCGTCGACAAGCCGCGCATTGTCGCCCTCGTCGAGGCCGGTGCCGCAACGCTCGAAGAAGTACGCGAGGCTGACGAACGCATGCAGGCCCTGGGTGCGCGCGAGGGAATCCGCTTCGATTTCGATAACCTCGTTATCGCTCCGACCTCGCGCGCGCACCGCGTGATCGCTGCCGCTCATGACGCGGACATTGACGCAGATACGGTCGCTGGCCCGTCGTCTCTGCACGTGAAGGTGGCCGAGGCGATCATGCGAGCTCACTTCGAAATGGGGCTCGACGTGTCACACCCCGAGGTTCTCATCGGGTGTGCACAGGACGTTGGTATGCCACCGGAACTCGCCGCACTGGCCGTCGGCGAGGAAGAATGGGCTTCCCGCGTTTATTCTGACTTCCAGATGGCGATGCATATGGGGGTCACCTCCGTTCCAACCTACGTGTTTGATGCCCAATTCCTCGTCGACGGACATCAGACGACAACCGCATTTACCAACATCCTGGCCACCGCCTGGGAGCAGTCTCGAAAGGATCTTGCATGACCGAGAAGGACACCATTGCCTCGAACATCGCCGGGGGAGCGCCCAGCCCCATGGAGCTCGTCCAGGAGTTCCACCGCACCTACTCGATGCCGATTCGATCATTCGACGATCCGACGCTGTCCTACGATCGTCTCGGCATGCGCATGAGCCTCATCGCCGAGGAATTCGCGGAGCTGATAGGTGCCGTCTACGGCAAGCGCGCCCGCGCCATCATCGAGGCGGCGACCGCCGAGGCTGTCGCGGCGGACGACAGCGAACGCGACGTCATCGAAGCGGCCGATGCGCTCGCAGACCTCATCTACGTTATCTACGGCATGGCGATCGAGTCGGGAATGGACCTCGACTCCGTGCTCGCTGAGGTGCAGGCATCGAACCTGTCCAAGCTCATGCCGGATGGCTCCGTCAAGCTGCGTGAGGACGGAAAGGTGCTCAAGGGGCCCAATTTCTTCCCGCCGAATGTTGCGCGAGGCCTGGGCCTCGAGCGCGACTGACGACGATACGGCTCGGACTTAAGTCCCTACCACGCGCATTCGTGCCCGCCAGGTGACACAATAGACGCGGTCCACTCATAAGGAGGAAAGACATGGCACGCGTCGCAGTCATTGGCGGAGGATACGGAGGCGTCACGGTCGCCAAGGGGCTTGATCCCCTCGCGGACGTCGTTCTCATCGAACAGAAGGATCAGTTCGTCCACCACGCAGCGGCTCTGCGCGCCGCTGTCGATACGGTGTGGGAGCACGCAATCTTCATGCCCTACACGAATCTCCTGAACCGCGGCGAGATCGTGCGCGGCACCGTCTCGCGCGTCGACGGCACGACCGTTCATGTGTTCGGCCACGATCCTATTGAGGCTGACTACGTCGTCTTCGCCACCGGCTCCACCTACCCCTTCCCGGCCAAGTACTCGTCGTACCGTTCGTCCGTGGCCAAGGCCCGCCTCGAGCAGCTGCACGAGAACCTGGGCCGTGCGCGCTCGGTGATGATCGTCGGCGGCGGTACGGTCGGTATCGAGCTCACCGGTGAGCTGGCAAACGCCTTCCCGGGGCTCGACATCACTATTGTCGAGGCCTCCGACCAGATCTTGGGCACGCCCGGCTACACGGACGCCCTCCGTGCGGAGATCAGCGAGCAGCTGAGCACCCTCGGCGTGCGCGTCGTGACCGGCTCCGAGCTTGCCTACCTGCCTCCGCAGAACGTCGGCGACCTCGGTCACTTCATGGTCGAAACCAAGAACGGCGAGGTCATCGAGGCCGATCTGTGGTTCCAGTGCTACGGTGCGCGGGCCAACACCGGCTTCCTGATCGGCAGCGACTACGAGTCCGTCATGAACCCGAACGGCACCATTCGTGTGGACGGCACCATGCAGGTCGTCGACCACCCGCACGTCTACGCCGTGGGTGATCTGACGGACGTGCGCGAATCCAAGCGCGCCGACGCAGCTCGCCAGCAGGCGCGCGTCGTCATCGCAAACATCACTGCGCAGATTGAGGGAGAGACGCCCGACGCCATCTACCAGCCGACGAAGGAATGGGTCATCTTGCCCCTCGGTCCGAACATGGGCGCGTCGCAGCTGCTTGACGCGGACGGCCAGACCCGCATTCTCGGTGCCGATCAGACCGCCGAAATCAAGGGAACTGACCTCATGGTGTCCGTCATTCGTTCGCAGCTCAACCTCCCCTGATAAAGTGCGCCGTCTCACGGTAGAATGAGTGCCATGACTGGAGATCCTCGCCGCGCGCTGACGCGCCTGCTGAACGCCTTCGAGAACCACTTCGACATCGCCCGCGATGGAGACGAGGCCGACGACGCCGCGCTCGAAGCAGCCGAGCTGGCGCTGCGCGACGCCTTCTTCACCTACGACGACATTCTCTTTACCCAGCTCGGGGTCGAATTGCCCTTCGACATCCTCGATGATTCTGACGAGGACGACTACGAGGATGAGGAGGAGACCGAGGAAGAGGACGACGACGATTTCATCGAAGTCGACGACTGATTGATCTTTTCGGTTTTTAGACGCAGGGGTGGGCCCGAACCAGTT
>NZ_ALCB01000064.1:0-9414 GCF_000282935.1 Actinomyces sp. ICM39 | reverse complement strand
TGCCCGACGCCCACGCCGCGCCGTCCGCCCCCAGGGTGACCATGACGTGCTTGGGGCCGAGGCCTCGCAGCGCCCGCGCGACGCCGATCGCCTCCGTGGGGCTGGCGGGGGCGGGCATGCCGAGCGTCAAGCCTGCCTCCGTTTCGTTGACGACGAGGATGTCGACGCGGGCCATGAATGCGGCGTCGGTGGGGCGTGCGGGAGCCAGGTTGAGCAGGACGCGCGCGCCGAAGGAGTGGGCCCACGCGAGGGCGGTGGCGTTCGCCTCGGCGGGGATCTCTGCCTGCAGGACGACGATGTCGGCGGGGGAGGGGAACAACGAGGCCTTGGCTGGCTCGACCGTTACGGTGGCGTTAGCGCCGGCGTCCAGGATGATCGTGTTCTCCCCGGAGGCGGCGACGGTGATGAGGGCGGTCCCGGAAGGGCCCTCGACCTCGCGCAGGTGCGTCACATCGACCCCGTGGGAGGCCAGGTCGGAGCGCAGGCGCTGGCCCGAGGGGTCGGAGCCGACGGCGCCCACGAATGCGACGGCGACGCCCGAGTGTGCGGCGGCGGCGGCCTGGTTCGCGCCCTTGCCGCCCAGGCTGTAGGTCAGGGACGAGCCGGAGAGTGTTTCGCCGGGGTGGGGGAAGCGGTCGACCGTGACCGTGACGTCCTGGTTGATAGAACCGACGACGATGACGCGTTCCATGAGGGCTCCTTTGCGAGTGGTTGCTCCATTGTGCCACGTCGCGCGGCTGATGATGTGCGCTTCGACACCTTGTTGACGGGGTGTTCGGTGGGCTGCAGGCGATGTCGCTGGTTAAGCGTTGCTTTATTTGGATGCTAGTTTCCTGCAATACTGCTAAATCTTTGATTTGTGGTGAACTAATCGCCGTGCGCACGCTTCGGTTCTTCATCTCATCACGCGCGGCAGGCCCCACCTGCCGCGTCAACACTGTACCCTCACAGGTGATCCGCGGGGCTGCCTCGGCCCCCGCGGTCAACGTGCGCACCATCGCGACCGACGGTGAACTGGCCGACGGCCCCGCGCGGGTCCTTCTCCCGCTCCTCGGCATCTACGCGCTCGGCACCGTCTCCCTGCAGGGATTCAACCTCGTCTACCTGCGCGTCGCCCAGGACATCGGGGCTGGGGACGCCTCTGGCCTCATCACCGCGATCCCGGGAATCGTCCTCGGCGTCGCCTGCTTCCTGTACGGAACCCTCGGAGATTTCATTCCGCTGCGTCGCATCGTCGACGTAGGGATCGCGCTGATCGTTGCCGGTTCCCTGCTCGGCTTCGCTTTCTCCTCGTCCCTGGTTGGTGTCATCATCGCTCGTGCCCTCCAGACACTGGGATACCAGGCCGCCGCCTCTGCGTACATGATCCTGGCCACCGCCATCCGTGACCCGAAGAAACGAGGACTCTACGTCGGCCTCATGTGCGCCGCCTTCCAGGGGGGCACTGCGATCGGCATGCTGTCCGGCGGAATCCTCGCCGACATCAACTGGGCGCTCCTCCTCCTCATTCCCCTTGTCGGCCTCGCATTCCTGCCCATCATGGGGCGCCGAGTCCCCGCGCGCGCCCGCGCCGGGCGCGTCGACGTCGTCGGCCTCGCGATCTTCTCCTCGCTGGCCCTGCTGCTCACCCTGGTCGCTGCGAACCCGCGCTGGTGGCTCATCGCCGGCCTCGCCCTCGGCGGCGTTCTCTTCTGGCGCTACATCGGGCGTGCGCGCGCCCCCTTCATCACGCGTTCCTTCTTCACGAACGTTCCGTGGGCGCGCTCGATCAGCCTCATCCTGATCGTCTACTGCATGAACTTCACGGTCGCGCCCCTCATGAACGGCATTGGTGCCGCCAACTACGGGCTCACCCCCGCGCAGGTGTCCGTGCGCCTGCTGCCCGCCTACTGCGTCGCCCTGGCCACCGCCATGACCTCGGGTGCGATCATGTCCCGCATCGGGCGCGGGCGGACCGTGCGTGCGTGCGTCAGCCTCATCCTCGCGGGTACCGTCCTCATCGCGCTGTGCATGAGCATGGGGCCGTGGGTTATCACGGCCGCCATGTGCTTCATCTACGCGGGCTTCGGCGCCCTGTTTACGCCCATCTACGACACGGTCTTCGCAACCGTTGCTCCGGGGCAGAACGGGCGCGCCGTCGCCATGAACGACCTCGCAATGCAGGGCAGCGCCGCGATCGGTATCGGCGTGTTCACGCCGATGCTCGCATCGGGTGCCTTCCGGGCCATCGCCCTCGTCTGCGTCCTCGCCGCTGCGACCGGCATCGCCGGGGACTGGGTGCACGAATACCTGTACCACCGCGGGCGCTGACCCGTTCGCTCACCTGCGGCGCACAAGGCCGCGCTCCGCGCCGCCGTGAGCGGTAGGAGGGTTCAGGCGAGGACGGTGAGGGGCTTTGTGGGTCGCAGGGGTGTCTTATTTGGGGGGAGTGAGGACCATCCAGTCGGGTCTACGGTCGGGAATATCGGCGACTTGCATGGGGTCCTGTGTCGAGCCGTCAGATTTCAGTGGTTGTGTCTCGTAGCCGAAGGACGCGCGCGTGGATTCGCGGACGTATACGTTGACGGTGACCCCATAGGTTGGATTCTCCGCAACAATCCGTGTTTCATTTCCGTCCTCTACTGTTTTCTTTTCTGTTGCCCGTATTGTGAATCCGAGGGGTGCCAGATGGGATTTGACGACGGCCTGCACTTTGTGCGCATCGTTCTCGACAAACAAAATCGTAGGGGACGTGAGTGTATAGAGTTGCGTGTCGCGTACCGGCTGGCTGGAGATAAAGTCCCAGCTTTGGCGTTGGCTGAAGTTACTCTCGTTGATGAGTTCGTTGCGCACCTGGATGAGGGTGGGTTCAATGTCGCGGCCGACGGCCTCGATTGACTCCATCCGCCCGGCCTTTTGAAGCGCCTCATCTGCCCATGATTGCCGCCCTACAGTCACGGGGAAAAACGGTGCGCACGCAGCCGTGCACAGCGCCAGGAGGGCGCAGGTGAGGAGCGCGAGTGGTCGCGCTCCCTGGCGTGCTGCTGTTCCTTGTGTCATCCCTGTCCTGCGGGTGGGAGGTTGGGGTCGAACCAGTCGGGGATGCGTCCGGGCTGGTCGATCATCTGCGGCGGGTTGCCAGTGGACCCGTCCGTTGGAGTGTCCTGTGTGTAGTAGTAGGTGGAGGTTTGCTCGCCCAGTCGTGTCGTCGCGGAGACCGCGGCGTGGTATTCCTCGTTAGTCCACACGTAGTCAACGATCTCAACTCCGCCGGAGGTCCAGCGATCTTCGGAGAGCTCGAATCCGAGGGGCAGCAAGCGCTTGTTGTAAGTATCGCGGATGAGGTCGGTGTCCAGCTCGGTGAAGAAGAACATGCGCGAATGGAACGAGCAGATGGTCTTGCCATCTTTGTCATAAGTGTCGATCGAGTAGCTGTTCTTGTATGCCATGAAGTTCTCGGCGGTGACGAGCTCGTTGCGCGCGGCGATGATGGCGGGCTCGAGGTCACGCTGGAAGGCCTCGACGGATTTAACCTGGGGGCTAAGCGGGTTCATGGATCCTCCAAAAAAAGGTGCGCACGCGGCGCATGCGATGGTTGATGCGAGTGCGAGAAGGGCCGAGAAGAGCTTCCTCATACGTTTGGTTTGCCTCCAATGACACTGGCAATGTCACGGTTCGCCTGGGTGTCTTTTCTGAAGTAGGAGCTGTGTTTATCAAAAAGAGGCATCAAAGAAGTTGGAACGGTCTTTCCGGAGAGGTGCTTATAGCCTGGCATTTTGGTCGGGTTCTTGCCGAACGAGTCATCTGGACCCAAGCCCTGCACAACGTCCTCCAGATATGGGGCTGCACTGACGTACGTGTGTCCTTCGGGGACGTGGAACTCGGCCACGTCCTGAACGCCTGAGCCGGGCGAACCGAATTGGACGAGATCGTCGATGACGCCGTCTCCGACCAGTGTTGCAGCTATACCCGCGGTGGTTGAGCCGTAAGAGTGGGCGGCGACAGTGATATGGGCGTCGCCTGCCCCGTGCTCGCGCGCCGCGTCAATGCCGGTCAGGAAGCCGGAGAGCTTCTTGGCACCCGCCTGAGCCATGTCGGTATTTGACGCTTCGAGGACACCGGGAGGCGCGTCGTATCCGAAGAACTCGACCATCGCGACTTTTTGTCCGGGGCCTGCTGCCTTTTCTGCCGCTTCGCGCATGACTTTGGCGTGACCGTCGTACTCCTGGATAGAGCCTGCGACGCTCGTCGTCATGCCGGGAACGATGACACCGATATGATCGGCGTCATCCGGATTATTCTGCGAGACGGCCGCGAGGATATTCGGTCCGCTCGCGTCAAGCTGCATCAGGAAGCGAGGAACGCCGTCGGAGTCCCGCTTGAGGGTCTTGTCAATTTCATCAAGAGCCTTGACACGAGCTGATAGGCGCATGAATTCTTCAAATTCCGGGCCGCTCATGTGGGGGTTCATCTTCGCGACGAACGCGTCCAGCTCTTCCTTTGCTTGCTTCTGGAGCCGTGGCAGCATGATCCGGTTCGCCTGGTTGCGCGACGTGTAGTCGACGCCCTCAAGGTTGCCGATGATGTCTGGGTGCTGGTTAATCATCCACTGCTTGTCATCGTCGGACAGGGAATTCCACCAAGACGCGTTTTCCTGTGCAGAGGCTCCGGCGGGAGGTAAGGTGGGGCGACTCTTGATCGTCGTGGAGTAGTGTACGTGGTTATCGAAAGTACCTGCCTCAAGGGAGGCTAGCTTCTGTGAGAGAGAATCGACGAGTTTCTGTGCCTGCGTGAGGGCAGTGTTGACACGCTTCTGTGCGGTGTCGACCATGTACTTGATATCGAGGATATTCTTCCCCGCCTTTTTGAGCCTCTTCACCTGCGCTGCGTCTATTGACACGTTCCCACTCGAGTCAATAGTCATATTCCAGGACTGTGCCAGCTGCTTTGCGTCGTCTGCGTTCGCGCGAACTTCGTTGATGCCCTGAGCGCCCTCAGAGGCGATCTCGGCTGAGCTGATGAGGAAGTTGACTTCCTTCTCGATAGCCGTAATCTGCTTGCGCAGTGCGGCCTTGGCTGCCTTGACCGTTTGGCCCGAACCGGTGAGGCTATTCAATGGTGATGCAAGGGCTTCGCCAACGGACTGCAGCTTGCGTTGATTGCTATCACACTCCGCTGCGTACGTCTGCAGCGGCGCGGATTCCCATTGCTGAATGTCTGTCCAGTTCACGGCTTCATCACCGAACCCAGGGCGTCCGTGCCCGTCGGGGCGTGCGCGCCCGGCGTGTAGGAATCATTGCTCATCGTGGCCTCCGCTGAAACGGTGAGTAGTGCTGTCAGTCATCCTATCTGACAGATGGTCGTTTTTCATCACCCGAGGAGACCCTGCGAGCGCAAGGAGCCCCGGCCTCGTCAATGAAAACCTAGGAAATTACGAGGGCAAGGGCCGCGAGGATACTCCAGGAGAGCGTGAAAAAACCGGTGTTGCGTAGCACCGCGATGAGCTCGCGGCCCGAGGCGCCGGTAAGGACCGGCAGGCTCACACCAACCGCCCAGGCGGCCGTGCCCACGCCCAGCGCGCACGTCGTCAGCGGATGCAAACCGACCGCAGCGCCGAGGGCCACGATCATCGCGACCGGAAGCCACGCGCACGCCGCAAACACCCAGCGCGACGCCCGGTCGCCCAGGCGCACGGCCGCCGTCATCTTGCCGGACTCGCGGTCCGTCGGAATGTCACGAATGTTATTGGCCATCAGCAGCGCCACCGACAGCAGGCCCAGCGCCGAGGCGCTCATCCACAGCCACCACGGAGCCGACTGCACCTGTGTCCACGTCGTACCCACGCACGCCAGTAGACCGAAGAACACGAAGACCATGAGCTCGGACAGGCCGATGCCCATGTACGCGTAGGGATGCTTGCCGCCCGTGTAGAACCACGCGGCCACAACCGCCGCGGCGCCCGCAGCGATCAGCCACCACGTGCCAGAAATCGCGACCAGCGCGAGGCCCGCGACCCCGGCCAGCGCGAACGACCCCAGCGCTGCCGCGAAGACCGTCTTCGGCTTGGCGAGGCCGCCGCCCGTCAGGCGAGCAGGCCCCTTGCGATTGTCGTCCGTCCCGCGAATGCCATCCGAATAATCGTTCGCGTAATTGACTCCCACCTGCAGCGCCAGCGCGACCAGAAGCGCCAGGGACGCGCGCGCCGCGCTGAAGCCCCCCAGGTAGTGCGCGGCGGCAGAACCCACGATCACGGGCGCGGCGGCGGCAGGGAGGGTGCGCAGGCGAGCGCCTTCAATCCAGTCAGAAACGGAAGCCATGCCCACCAGTGTAGTTGGAGCGGGCGCGGGTCCGGGAAACGGATTAGCGCACCCACTCCCGCTCGGTGCCCGAGGCCTCGGCCGCAGCCTGCGCGGCGGCGGCGCGGTCGATCTTATCGAAGCCCAGGTAGGGGAGGGACTCGACGGCCACAATCCGGCGAGGAGCCTGCGCGCGCCCAATGTGCGCCGCCGCATGCTCGCGGATCGCAGAGCCGAGCTCCGCCATCTCCAACGAATCCGACGGCACCTGCTCGGGGACCACCAGCGCGGTCACCACGTGGCCCCACTTCTCATCCGGGGTCGCCATGATCCACGCATCCGACACGCCCTCGAAGGAACGCACCGCGCGGCGCACCGGACCCGGCGCGATCGACAAGCCACCCGAGACGATCACGTCGTCCGCGCGACCACGCACCTCCACCGTCCCCGAAGCCCGGATAATGCCCAGGTCCCCGGTGAGCAGCCAACGATGGCCACCCTCGTCGAAGAAGGGGCTCTCCGCGTCCAGGTAGCGCGTCATGAGCGTCGGGCCGTGGATCGCCAGGCGCGTGCGCCCATCCCAATCCACCGCGCGCACCGACGTGCCCGGCAGGGGCTTGCCGTCGTACACGCAGCCGCCCGCCGTCTCCGTCATGCCGTAGGTGAGGCGCACCTTCAGGCCCGCCTCGGTGGCGCGGGCGAGCAGCTGCTGGTTCGTCGCCGCCCCGCCCACGAGGATCGCCGCCAGCGAGCGCATCGGCCCCACGACCTCCTCGCCAGCGTCGAGGCACTGGGCGAGCTGGGTGGGCACGAGCGACAGGTAGCCGGGCATCTCATCCTGCGTGGCGCCCTGAATCGCAGGTAGGAGCGCGCGCGGGTCGAAGCCCTCGGAGGTGTCAACGATCTGCGGGTTCGTCTCCGCGACCGCCGCGCGCAGCAGGATCATCGCGCCCGCGATGTGGTGCGCCGGCATCGCCAGAATCCAACGGCCCGGGCCCTCCAGGGCGAGCTCGGTGGTCTTCGCCGAGGCCATGAGGGCCTCGATCGACAGGCCGACGAGGCGGGGGCTTCCCGCGCTCGACCCCGACGTCGGGACGACCAGGTCAATGCCGTCGAAGAAATTCGGGTCCGCGTTGATTGCCTCGGCGAGGCCGGGGTAGCGGTCCTGAGGGAAAGCCTCCTCGGGGGTCACCGCAGAGCCGCGCAGCGTCGCCGGGGGCACATCCTCCGGGGCGCGCAGGATCACGACCGTGTGCGGCGCCGGATGATTCGGATCCGCCTGGCGCTCCTCGTAGAGCTCCACGAGCTTATGAATCGACGCATTCGCCAGGGCGACAGCGCCAATAGCGGTGCCTCCCGGCACAACAAGAAGTCGCGGCGCAGCCATGATGAGCCTCCCAAAGTCGACGGCGAACGCATATACAACCAGGATAAGCTCTTGCGTTCTCGCAGGTAGCAGGGGGCCTCGCGGCAAAAATCACGTTTGTCGGTTGAAATGGCTAGATTGCGCGCAATTCCTTGTGGCAGATAACGCAGCTGAAAATTCAACGGAATTTCCGCGTGGGCATGCATGAGGTTATACGATAGGGAACGATGCTCAAAAAACTATCCTTGAAAACCAGATGGGCGATTGGCGTCGTGAGCGCCCTCGTCCTCCTCGTCGTCTGCGCCGGCGTCGTCTACGCCGCCAACTACTCCGGACGCGCCCTGCCGGGCACGACCGTCGCCGGCACGTCCGTCGCGGGCATGACCCGCGACCAGGTGATCTCCGCCGTCAACGAGCGTGCCGACGCCGCGACCGTCACGCTCACCGTCGAAGGCAAGACCACCGAGGCCTCGCTCAACGAAGCAGGTATCACGGTCGAAGCTGACGAGACCGCCGACGCCGCCATGAAGGGCTCCACATCCCTTCCCGCGTTCGTCAGCGCCCTCTTCTCCGAGCGCGATATCGAGCCCGTCGTCACCGTCAGTGAAGAGTCCATCAAGAAGCTCGCCGCGACCGCGAACTCGACCCTCACCTCGGAAATGAAGGACGCTGCGGTCGTTGTTGCCGAGGACGGCGAATCCTTCACCTTCACCCCCGCGCAGAACGGAAACGGCGTGTCCACAGAGGACGTCGCCTCCGCCGTCAAGCAGGCGGGCGCCACCCTCACCTCCGTCACCCAGGACGTGAGCGTGAGTGAGATGCAACCCTCCATCACCACCGAGAACGCGCAGGCCGTCGCCGAGAAGGCCAACGCCCTCCTGGAGACGAGCATCGAAATCTCCGACGGCATCGACACCTTTGCCGCCGAGCGCTCCGACAAGGTCAAGTGGGTCGAATTCCTCACCAAGGATGACGGCAGCCTCGAGGACCCGTCCATCAACTCCGTCAAGGTCGCCGACTGGGTCAACGCGCTGGCCGCAAAGACCGACGTCAAGCCCGAGAACCGCGTCGACAACGTCGACTCCGCGGGCAACGTCCTGACCGTCGCCCGCGAAGGCAAGAAGGGCCTCAAGACCAACAACACCGAGCAGATCACCAAGGACGTCGTCGCCGCCATGACCGACGGCAAGGCGTACGAGGGCCTGTTCCACTACGACGACGTCGAGCCCGGCTCCGAGACCAAGCAGGTCGCCGAAGGCACCGAAAACCTGGTCTACCAGGCAGCCGAAGGCGAGAAGTGGGTCGACATTAACCTCTCCGACAACTCCGTCACCGCCTACATCGGCGGCAAGGTCGCCGGCGGCCCCTTCTACATGGTTCCCGGCGCTCCCGAGACGCCCACCATCGTCGGCACCTTCCACGTGTACCTCAAGTACGACGTGCAGACCATGCGCGGCGAGAACGCCGACGGCACCAAGTATGAGACCGAAGGCGTCCCGTGGGTCACCTACTTCAGCGGTGGGTACGCGATGCACGGCGCCCCCTGGCGCTCCTCCTTCGGCTGGAGCGGCTACGGAGGCTCCCACGGCTGCGTGAACATGCCCGTCGACGCGGCGAAGTTCATCTACGACTGGACCGACATGGGCGACACGGTGGTCGTACACTACTGACGCGCGTCGCGCGCTGCTGATCACCTGTCGCGCAGCGCCGACACCTGTCGTGCAGCGCCGACAACCACTGAGCACCGAGGGCGGGCCGGAACCGAGAGGTTCC
>NZ_ALCB01000063.1:0-25810 GCF_000282935.1 Actinomyces sp. ICM39 | reverse complement strand
CCGCCCACCGGCACATACAGCGGCCGGGCCCGACGGCGCCCGGAACACCAGCGGCGCCACGAGCAACACAACAACCCGGCACCGCACCAGCGCCCAGGCATACAAAAAACCGACATCCGGATCGGATGTCGGCCTGTGGTGGAGCTAGGGGGATTCGAACCCCCGACCTTCTCATTGCGAACGAGACGCGCTACCAACTGCGCCATAGCCCCAAGGACTCGAACAGCTTAGCACCATCACAATCAGCCATGCAAGCCGACCACCGCCGCGTGCGGCATGACACGGAGCCCACGCATACGACCGGGCCGCGAGCCCGGAGGCCCGCGGCGCGGCATCAGCAGCTGAGAGGTCCCCTACTGGGCGCGTCGCGCGTCCAGGACGGCATCCAGGTCGAGGGCGACGGCCTGGTCAGCAACGACCTCGGCGGTGGAGCGGGCACCCACCTGGGCAGTCTGGGCGATCGGGCGAGCCGGGACGGCGGCGGCGATGCGCGGGATGCCGCGCAGGTCGGTGTCGGCGTGGACGATGCGGCCGCGGACGCGCTCACGCGACGCGTAGGTGGGTGCAGGGATCGGCGCAACGGTCCAGGCGCGGGCCGGGGTGTCAGCGACCTCAACGACCTCGGGCACCTCGACGTTGAAGACGAGGGAGGGGACGGAGCCGGTCTGGGGTTCCGTGGCCTCGGCCACCTCGGTGACCTCTTCCGAGGAGGAGGAAGACGAAGCCTGAGGCTCCGCAGGGGCAGCGGCGGTGGCGCGGCCAGCGCCGCGCACGTCGCCGCGAAGCTTGGTCAGCAGCTCGAGCTCGCGCTCGGATGCTTGCTGAGAGCGGACGGCCGCGACGCGGGAGGCCGCGAGGGAAGCCACGAGGGCGGCGGCGGGAATCGCGATCCACGCCCACGCGATGGAGGTCGCGGCGATGACGATGCCGAGAGCAACGGTTGCAAGGGCGCAGACACCGGTGATCACCATGCGGCGACGTCCGGCTGCGCTTTCGGCGGCGAGGCGGGCGGCGCGGCGGGCGCGCAGCTTTGCGATGTCGCGAACCGCTTTGTTGTTGCGTCGGTCGATAACGGGGCGGCTACGTCCCGTGGTGCCCTGGTGCATGCTGCCTCCGCTCGTCAATGCTCCCCGCGCCAGGATGGTTCCGCTGGCGTGGTCGCATGTGTCTAATTCTGTCTTATTCGTGTGGATCATGCGCAGCCTCGGAGAGAAACGGTCAATTTCTCGAGACTGAACGATTGCTGTCCTGCGTGCAACGAGCGACGGTACCGTCGCGATGAGCGCGACGAATATCGCTGCAATGACGAGTCCACCAATCTCCACCCTCACAAAGTACGGGCGTTTGTGGCGCTGCGCTTTGTGCGATGGGCGCGTGTCGGGGTCTCAAACCTTTCGGTAAAAAGAGAAGATTCCCCAGGTGTCACACGTGTAACATCTGCCCCAATCGCACCACGTTGACCGGGCCAACTGGCACCCCAACAGCCACCTACCGAGAACGCGGCCAGAGAACGACGGTCAGTCGATCGCGGGTCGACCCCAGCGGCGCTGCACGAGTCCACCCTCAGGCAGGGACTCAGCATCAATAAAGAACGCAACATGGTCCGCCCACTGGCCGCCGATGTGCATGAAGCGGGGGCGCAGGCCCTCCTCGACGAGACCGAGGCCTCGGCACACGCCCAAAGACCGCTCGTTCTCGGGACGCACGCACACCTCGACGCGATGCAGACCCAGCTCGCCGACGACGAGGTCGAGGACAAGAGCAGCCACGAGGGACCCCAGGCCTCGTCCAGCCCACTCTGAGACGATCCAGTAGCCGAGCATGCCCGAGGACATCGCGCCCCAGTGCACGTTCGAGATGGAGAACTGACCCACGTAGCGATCATCGATCTGCACGCCAAAAATCAGAGCGTTGCCGTTCCGCTGATCGCGGTCTGCGCGGCGCACGTACTGGGAGAACGTCGGAATATGCTCGAGGGACTCCGGGGGCAGCGTTGCCTCCCAGGGGCGCAGCCAGTGCCCGTCGGCGCGACGCACGGCGTCCAGCGCACGATGCTCTTCGCCGTGAACGGGACGCACGACGAGCTCACGCGGATTCTCGCTTCCCTCCGGTCCGGGACGCAGGAAACCACGGCCCACCGGATCGGCCACGCGCAGCGTGACCATCTCGATGTCGCGCCCCCACACGCACGTGCGACGGCGGAGGAAACACCTCATTCGAGGACCAGGCACTGGAGGCTATCTCCCGCGCGCACGGTGGTCACGTCCTCGGGGACGACCGCGAGAGCGTTGGAGTCCGCGAGCGCGGACAGCAGCAACGAGGCCGGGGTGCCCATGACGGCGGCGTTGTAGCCGGAGCGCGGGGAGCCGGTGAGGCGCACGCGCACGAACTCGCGGCGGCCTCGCGGGGAGTACCAGGAGCGGTCGATGGCGGCGCGCACCACTGGGCGGTTGACGGCGGTCCAGCCCTGCATGTGGCGCAGCGCGGGGCGCACGAAGACCTCGAAGCACACCTGGGCGGAGACGGGGTCGCCGGGCAGACAGACAATGGGGGTGCCGGGCTGACCCTCCTCGGCGCCGACGGTGCCCACACCCATGATGTGACCGGGCCATGCGGCGACGTTGTCGAAGCGAACCGTGCCGAGAGCACCGAGAACCTCACGGACGGTGTCGCCGCTGCCGTAGGAGATGCCGCCGGTCGTCAGGATCAGGTCCGCGCGCACCAGCTGGTCCTCGATGGTTTCGCGCAGGCGGGCGCGTTCGTCCGGGACTGCGGCGACGCGGAAGGTCTGCGCGCCGGCGTCAGCAACCGCCGTCGACAGGGCGTGACCGTTCGCGTCGAAGACGGTGCCGGGGCGGGCCTCGCCACCGGGCTCGACGATCTCGTCGCCGATCGAGATGATGACGACGCGCGGGCGGGGGTGGACCAGCACGCGGTCACGGCCCACACCGGCGAGGAGCGCCATCTGGCGGGCACCGATACGCGTACCGGAGCGCAGCACCGTGTCACCCTGCGCAACGTCCTCCGCGCGGCGGCGGATGTTTTCGCCGCTGGCGGGGGCCGTACGCAGGGCAACCTGGGCGATGCCGTGGTCCGTGAACTCGAGGGAGACCACGGCCTCGGCACCCGAAGGCATGGGCGCGCCGGACGCGATGCGGATCGCGGTGCCGGGCACGAGGGCCGCCGGGTCGACGGCACCCGCGCGGATCTCCTCGGTGACGGGAAGCGTCACCGGCGACTCCAGGGTGGCTCCCTCACAGTCACGGATGCGAACGGCGTATCCGTCGCACGCCGACAAGTCGGCGACCGGGAGGTTAAAGGGAGCCTGCACGTCCTCTGCGAGCACGCAGCTGACCGCGTCAGCGAGCTGAACGTCGAGCGGCGGCAGCGCGTGGGCAACGGCCATGCAGTCCTGGTAGAAGTCGGCAACGCTTCGCATAGTTGTTAGTCCTCGAGCTTGGAGCGCAGGAACTCCTTGAGTTCCGCTCCAAGCGCCGGGTCCTCAAGGGCGAGCGTGACGTTGGCTTCGAGGTAGCCGAGTTTGTCCCCGGTGTCGAAGCGTCGCTCGTCGATGACTACACCGTACAACCCTCCACCCTGTTCTTCGGGGAGGTCGATCATGCGCGCGTACCCATCTGTGAGCTGATACTCACCGCCGGCGCCCGGTTCGATGTTCTCGAGGGCCGTGAACACAGCCGGGTCGAGCAGGTAGCGGCCGACGACCGCGTACTCGGACTTGACCTCTTCGAGCGGGGGCTTCTCGGTGACGTCGGTGATGCGCATGAGCTGACCTTCTTCGAGGTCGACACCCTCGGGGATCGGCAGGACCTCGACGGCGGTCGAGGCGTAGGCCGTGGCCTGCTCGGGGGTGACCTTCAGCAGGGCGACGACGGTGCCGCCCAGGGCACCTCGCACCTGGATCATCTTGCGCAGCAGCTGCGAGCCGGGCTCCATGAGGTCGTCGGGCAGCAGGACCGCGCAGGGGGCGTCGCCCACGTGGGACTTGGCCTGCAGGATCGCGTGGCCGAGGCCGAGGGGGTGGCCCTGGCGCACGGAATGGACGCGCGCGTACTTCTTGTACTCGTTGACGTACTCGAGGGCCTTTTCCTTGCCGGCCTTCTCGAGGTCGGCCTCGAGGCCGGGTTCGGCGTCGAAGTAGTCTTCGATCGACTGCTTGCCGGCGCGGGTCACGAAGAGAATGTCTTCGATGCCGGCATCCGTGGCCTCGCGCACGATGTACTCGATCGAGGGCCGGTCGACGACGGGCAACATTTCCTTGGGCACGGACTTCGTGATGGGCAGGAAGCGGGTTCCGCGACCGGCCGAGGGAACGACAGCGTGCACTACTGGCTGGTTTTTATCTGACATACTTCACAGAGTAGCGAAGAAACCGCCCAAGAGGGAGACGATGGCCACAAAAACAACTCTCCGCGCGGAGGTGCGTGGCAGGCGCCGCGCCCGGCGCGCTGGCATGCCCGCACTCGAGGCCCCTGTCACCTCGGAATTCAGTCCCTCCCCTATTCCCGTGCGCGACCGCGCCGAAGCAGAGGGAATCGCTCGCCAGATCCGCGCCCTAGCCTCGTCGATGGGCGGAGTCACCCTGCCCGCGCTCTTCGCCCCCACCCCCCTCGAACCCGACATGTCCCTCGCGCTCGGATTATTCCCCCGCGCGCTCCTGCCCGTCCTCCTCGACGAGGCCGGGGCTCCCCTCGGCGAACCGCGCTGGGGATTGTGGGAGGCGGGCCGGGCGTTGGTGACGCTTGGGCGACCTCCCGCTCAGCCGGACGGCGAGGCGCGGGGCGCGGAGTCGCTCAAGGAGGCGGATCTGATTGTTATTCCGGCGCTCGCCGCATCCGCGGACGGGACTCGCCTCGGCCAGGGCGGAGGCTGGTATGACCGCGCGCTCGTGCACCGCCGCCCCGGCACCCCGGTCGTTGCGGCGATTTTTGACGACGAGGTACTGGAGGCCGGAGTAATTCCTGCGGAGCCTCACGACGTTCCCGTCGATGCGATCATCACGCCGACACGCACGATTGCAACAAACGTCCGATCGGCCTTTTTCCAGCGTTTTTCCTGCTAACCGCTACGCCAACGGCCGTTTGTCACATACCTCTCACACCGGACTTTTCGGCCTAAATCTGCACCTCGCTGACCGAATTACAAAAAGTGCGACGAACATTACTCCCTAATCACTGTTCGTAAGACGAAAGTCCCCACTAGTGTTTTCAACGGTAAACGAGCGCCGACGCGGCGCGCGCTCCCCGGCGGCACAGAGCCGCCACGCCGAGGCACTTCGGCGATTCAGACTTGCCGGCCCGGCCGGCCTCATTCAACACAGGAGAAGCCATGCTCAAGGGTTTCAAGGAATTCATCTCTCGCGGTAACGTCGTCGAGCTCGCCGTCGGTGTCATCATCGGTGCCGCCTTCAAGAACATCGTCGACGCCCTGGTCGACGGCATCATCAACCCGCTGATCGCGGCCGTCATCGGCAAGCCCGATTTCTCGGACGCCTTCATCCTCACCCTGAACGGTAGCGACGTGAAGTTCGGCCTGCTGATCACCGCCGTCATCAACTTCATCCTCATGGCCTTCGCGATCTACTTCTGCATCGTGGTGCCCATGAACGCCCTCAACGCCCGCCGCCAGAAGGCTGCGGACGAGGCTCCCGAGCCCGAGGCCTCCGACGAGGTCAAGCTCCTCACGGAGATCCGCGACGCCCTCGCCCAGGGCACGCCGCGCCACTGAGCATCTGATCCCTCCTCGTGAGGGACGCGGGGCCGATGCGATTGCATCGGCCCCGCCTTTTTGTATCACTACGTGCGAGCACCGCCCGGCCACCCGCGCCTACGCCAGCCCCTACGCGCGCGCCTGCGCGTGCGGCGGCACCCCATCACACACACTTCCCCTCAAATCTCGCACATAATTCACCCCGGTCACTTTTGAGCACCTCAAGAAAACGTTGCAATTGCAACGACATTATTTCAATAGCTGAAATAGCCTGCGAGGAATTACGTGCGAGATTGGTGGGAACGACGTGATCGAGCGAGGAGCCACTCCACAGGCCCCCGCACGAGCAACTGGCGGGCATCCCCGCCCAGATAACTGCACGTATCCGGATAGGTAAACAACATCCGGATAGGTAATGAAGATCCGGATAGGTAATGAAGATCCGGATAGCTTAATAACCTATCCAGATGCGCACAACCTATCCGGACACCCGCGCCTACGCCAGCCCCTACGCGCGGGCCTGCGCCTACGCCAGCCCCTACGCCCGCGCCTGCGCGTGCGGCGGCACGTTCTCGAGCAGCCGCGCATCGTTAGCGCCGTCGCCCCGGTCGGGGGCGTCAGCCATGGAGCCGGGGCGCGTATCCTCGGGGCGTACGCGATCCTCCCAGGAGGGCGGCAAGCCCTCCTCGATGAGGCGGCGGTCCACGTCGGACACGTAACGGGCGACGCGGCGACGCTTGCGCGGCGTCGCCTCACTCATCGGAGGATTCCTCCGGCTGCGCATCCTCGGAGGCCGAGGCCTCGTCAGATTCCTGCGCGCTCACCGCGGGCTTCGTGCGGCGCACGACGTTGCCTAGGACCGCGTCGGACTGGAAGCCGCGTCGTGTGATGCCCAGGGCCTCGCGCAGCTCTTCGGCGGTCTCCAGGTCGGTGCGCTCGACGCCGTCGGAACGCACCCAGGCGGCCATCTCATCGAGCTGGTCGTCGGAGTAGGCGGCCAGCGGCAGGCCCTTGGCGATCGCGGGGCGAGGCCCACGGTTCTCCTCGGAGGCGCGCTCCTTACGCTTGATGGCCAGCAGCATGCCGGTGGTGTCCTCGTCGGCCTTCTTGCGGCGCTTGGATTCCTCGTCGAGGCCGTCATCGAGCATCGGCATGCGAGGGGCGGCGGGGCTCTCGGAATCCTCCTCGGACTCGCCCGTAGCATCCTTCTGCGGCGCGGCCTCTTCAAGTCGTTCCTCGACGGACTCGTCGTCAACGCGCTCCGGAACCTCGACGACGGGTTCTTCCTCGGTGGCGCGCAGCTTCTCGAGTGCGTCCAGGACGGCGTCCACGATCGCGGATGCTTCCTTCTCCGGGTCGATGAACAGCGCCATCGACAGAGCCGTGTACACGGCCCAGCCCTGCTCCTCGAGCCAACGGGGACGTGCACGATCACGCACGCGCTGACTGGGCTCCGCGAGGTACTCCTCGTCGTCCGTAAGCACCGCGAGGAGCAGCCGCCCCGGAGACTCCGGGTGACCGATCGCGAGCGGGATCCGCATACCGCCGGGAATACCGACGTTGGCGACGACCTCGAGCCCGCGCGAGTACAGGTGCTCGGCCAGGTCGACGAGCAGGCGGTCCGGCTCGCCGGCCAGGACCGGCCACGCGTCCATCCCCTCACCGGCGTGCCCTTCGGCAATCTCGATGAGGTCCACGAGCATGCGCGAACCCTCGTGACCGAGGCGATCTCGGTCGATCTCTTCACTGTGGAGCGCGCACACGAGCGTCAGGTCCCCGCGCACCGCGCGCAGGATCTCGGCGAGAGTATCCGCGCCGGCCTCGCTGGAGAGGACACCGAAGTCGTGGATGACGCGCCCGTGCGGGGTCTTCGCAAAACCGACGGACACGATGAGCGACTCGCGCGTCAGGCCGACGGCGTCGGAGGGGCCGACAACCACAAAGGGCTCGGGAGTCGCGGGGTCAAAGAACGAGGCCAGACCCGGTTCTTCGGCGCGCACGCTCTCCAGGGCGTCGCGGATCCGCCCGGCGTGGCGGTCGGACAGGGCGACGACGGCGAGAGAGCGCTCGGGGGACTCCACCGCGTGCTCGATAACAGCGTCGACGACTGCCCGCACTTCGGCGGCCGTCGATTCAATCGCGTGCGCACCCGGGGCGGGCATGCCCGTCGCCTCAACCCAGCGGGCCGACACCGGCGCATTCGCAGCAGTCCACGGCACGGGAATACCTGCATGCTCGTAGCCGTAGCGGGCCAGCAGCAGGGCAACCTGGTCGTTGAGGCGACGCGGGCCGGGCTCGACGTGCAGGAGCGGCAGGACGTCGGCCAGTTCTCGGGTCGCACCACCCTCAGAGGCCGCCGCCAGATCGTCGATGACCACCAGCTGGTGACCGCGCGCAATAATCGGCGCGAGCTCGGCCAGGGACAGACCGTCCGCTCCGTCGAGGACGACGAGGTCGACGGTGCGTCCCGTGGGCGCCAGGGTGGGAACCATCGAGGGAACCGTCATGAGGACGGGCAGCAGGTGTCGCACCAGCGGGTAGGTGACGAGGAGATCAAGATCGCTGGGCGTCTTCCCATCGGCCAGGATTCCGCGCAGCTCCTCGTACTGGCTCGGACGCGCGGCAAGGGCGTTCGTCCGGATACGGCGCACGCCCGTAATGGCCTGCGGGACCAGCGACGCCACCTGCTCCTCGTCCAGCTCGCGCCCCTCGCGGGCGAGATCCTCCAGAGCGGCAGGATCGACACCGCCCAGAGCGGGCTGAGAGGCGAGCATGGCGCGCAGCAGCGAGGCCCACCACGCGAGGTCGAGCTCGGTGTCAATCGCGCTGTCATCGACGTTGCGATCGACGAGGTCCTGGGCCAGCTTGTCGAGGCCGCGGGCGGCGAGGCGCTCGCGCATCTGAAGGCGCGCGGGCACCTCCCGGGCGGCGGAGGTGTCGCCGGCCCAGCGCTCAATGAGCGTGGTCAGGCGCTGCAGGTGGGTGCCCACCAGGTCCGCCTCCTCGGCGGCGAACACGGGCGCGATCGCGTCAAGGTCGTCGCGCACCGCGTCGGTCAGGGCCGAGATCTCACCGATCTTTGCCGGGAGAATGGGCCACGAGTCCTCGCCGCACACCGCACACCACGCGTCGCGGCGCTCCTGGACACGGATGACGGCGCGGTGCAGGTCGGGAACGTGCACGCCGGGACGCACGAGGTCCTGGGCTTGCTTGACGAGGCGGTTGCGCTCCGACCGTCCCATCGAAATGTCGTGTTCCTTGCGCCACTGCTTGGGGGCGGTTGCAATGACCATGTCGGCTGCACTGCGCTCGAATACGCGCGGCTGGAAGACGTCAAGGACATCTGCGATGCCATCGAACATGGCAAGCTGGCGGTCCCACTGCGCCAGAGTTCCGGCGGGCTTAATACCGGCCTCACCGGCAACAGAAGCGATGTGGACACGCAGTTCGGGCAGGGACTTGGAGAGTCGGTCAACGCGCAGCAGCACGTCCGACGCCTGCTCGTCGGAGGTCAGGATCGCATTGCCCCACGCGGACGAGGAGGAACCCGAGAGTGTGCCGGAGGCGATGGCCTCGCGCAGGAGTGCTCGGGCACTCTCACCCTGGTCCACGGCAATGTCGTAGAGGGTCTCTTCGGAGAGGCGAACGCGCGTCGTGGGTGCGTTCTCACCGCTCGTCAAGTCCGTCAGAGCGCGCAGGGCATCGGCCGCGCAGACCCCGAAGCGGCCGTATGGCTCGTGCAGGGCGACGGCGTAGGAGGACAGCGCAGAGCGAACCTGCCGCAGGCGGGCACGCATCGTGTCCACACTCTCCTGGTCAACGACAGGGGAGGTATCATCCATGGCGCTCGACACGCGAGCCGCCAGAGTGCGCCGGGCATCGGAGTAGCCGTCGATGTTCGCGACGACGTCAGCCAGACCGAGGTCGGAGAGGCGCGTGTACGCGGCGATCGAGCGCGAGGGCGACGTCGACACATGCAGGACAGAACGGCCCGTCGCGGCCGCATCAGCGAGAATCGCCGCGACCACGGAGGCGTCGTCACTGTGGGCCGGAATGTCAACGAAGACACTCTGTCCGTCGGAGGCCGCTTCGACGGCGTCCTGCTGGACGGGGATGAGGTCGCCAACACCCTTTTCCGCCCACGGGTCACGGTCGCAGGGGTTGGGCTCGTGCGCGTCGGCGCGCAGATCGTTGCGAGCGTCCTGGTCGCCCGCGAGCGCGCGAATGACAGCAGAATCTTCGAGCGCAGTCACGTCTTCACGGAGGCTGGCTGCAAGCGCGGCTGCGGGGTGACAGAACAGGCCGATGACGAGCTCGTCACGGATATCGAAGCGCGGCAGCGCGGAGCATAGGTCGCGCAGAGCATTCATTGCCTGCGAGGAGGAGAAACCGTGGGTTCCACTGGCTTTGGCCAGCACAGTCTCACCGTCCACATCGACTCCGTGCTCGCGAAGGGCGTCGCTGAGTTCGGGGGCGAGAATGGCTCCTCGGCCCAGGGCGATAAGGACGTCGTCATCGCGGCGCACGAGGCGCACAGGGCGCAGCAGCGCGGGCACGGTCACCGCGTCTATTCCCGCGCCCCACGAGGCGGTCCCGATCCCCAGGTGGATGGGGCCGGTGCCGTGGGCGCTGGCGCGCTGCTCGGATCGGGCGATGATCGCTCGCGCACGCTCGAGAGCGCGACCCAGCGCGATGGGTTCGCGGATGAGGAGGCTCAGGCGGACGGGGTGTTCCGTGTAGAGCTGGGCGAGGCCTCCGGGGTGCGCGCCGGACAGGGACAGCGTCGGCAGCGACGTGGAGTCTGCTGCGATGTCCTGGTCGAGGCGTGAGCGCCACTTCTCGCGCGCAGAGCCGACGAGGGTGGTCGGGTGCGTCGAGGTGGACGAGGCCTCGGGGGCCTCGGGCTCAGGGGCGGAACGGCGCGAAAAGATACTAGGAACCACGTTTTAACCCTACGGCAGCACCACCCTATTGTGTGACGCGGCGCGCCCGGAGGAGGTCGACAACGGAAATGGTCACAACGGCGCCGACGATAAGTACCATGCCAACGATGTCGATGCCCGTGTAGGAGCTTCCCATAACAAGGGCGGAAAAGGCGGTCGCAGCGATGGGCTCGAGGCTCCCGATGAGCGACGCCTTGACTGGCCCAATGCGGTCCACGCCCCACAGGAAGGCGGTGGAGGCTACGGCAGTGCCGAGGACGACGGTGATGAACATGGCGAGCACGACGTCGGGCGTCCACGTGATGTGGAATCGCCACACTCGACCGACCAGGCCAACGCACGCACCGGCGATCAGCAGGCCGTATGCCACGACGACGTCCGCACCATAGGCCGCAATGAGCCGAGCGGGAAGCAGGGTGTATGTCGCGAGCGTAAGCGCAGCAACCGCTCCCCAGGCGAGCGCGGTGGGCGTAATGACGAGGGAGTCCAGCGACCCGTGCGTGCACAGCAGGAAGGTGCCGGTCACGGCGAGGACGATGGCGATCACCTCGGAGGCACGCGGCCATCGCCTGTGAGTGAGGCACACCCAGACGACGATGAGGATGAGACCGAGATACTCCAGGACAGTGCCGGTCCCCGCGTTCGACGCCCGGATCACCCCCATGTAGGTGATCTGGCAGGCCGCGAGCCCAAAAACCGCATAGAACACGAGGTCTCGCCAGTTGCGAGGTGTGGACACCAATTCTCGGTGCCGAGCGGATACCCCGCGCGAGCGCGCGAGAACATAAACGAGGGCGAGGATGCCCGAGACGAACATGCGGAAGAAGCTGATGAGGGTCAGCTCGATGCCGTGATGCTCCATGAGGTAGTCGGCGGAGACACCAGAGGCGCCCCAACACAGGGCAGCCACGACGGTCACGAGATACCCGAGAGCGTTGCGCATGGTGTCCTTCAACTGTGCCCCCGAGACGATTCGAACGTCCGACACCCGCTTTAGGAGAGCGGTGCTCTATCCCCTGAGCTACGAGGGCATGACAAGTTGTCCGGCCCCACTGTAGCAAAGTGCGCGCACCGCTGCCCCCTCACCCGCGCTGCGGACACGGGGTTCACAGGAGGCCACCCGCGCAAGTGGGACGGACGAGGCCGGAGCACCCACCTGGGAACCCCGGCCTCGTAACCGTATGCGCTTAGCGGCGCTCCCATTCGGTATGCACGGCGGTGCCCGTGTCACCGAGGTGGGCGGAGGGAACGATCATGACGGGGCAGGTCGAGTGTCCGAGCACCGTCTGAGAGGTCGAACCGAGTAGCACACCGGCGAGGCCGCCGCGCCCGCGCGTACCGACAACGACGAGGTCGACCGCGGTCGAGAACTCGATGAGCAGCGAGGCAGCAGAGCCGTCGAGGGCGTGGCGTGCAACGTGCACGTCGGCGCCGTCAAGGGCGGCCTTGATAGCCGCGTCCATCCCCTCACGCACCTGCGCGAGAAGTGCCGAGTGATCGACACCGGTCGGCGTCCACGTCATGACGGAAGGACCGACAGCGATCGGAACCGCGGACACCGCCGTGACGCGAGCGTCCCACAGGCGAGCCTCGGAGATCGCACGCTTGAGCGCGCACGAGGGCTGATCGGTGCCGTCCACGCCGACGACGATGCGCTCGACCGGCGTGAACTTCTTGCCCGAGGTGTGGCGGGGAACCACGACAACCGGGCACTTCGAGTGCGCGGGCAGAGCCGACGAGACCGTACCGAGGAGACGATCAGCGAAGCCGCCGCCCCCGCGCGATCCGACGACGATCATGCCGACCTCTGCGGAGAAGTCAATGAGTACCCCCGCCGGGTCCCCGGGTTCGGTCGAGCCGGACACGTGCGTGGCGCCGCGCTCGCGAGCCAGGGCCTTGGCTTCCTCGACGACCTGTTCGGCGCCCGCCTTCAGGGCCTCGTCATCAAGGACGGCGTATCCGCCATCGAGGGCGGCAGCTGAGTAGGAGGCCAGCGCATATGTGCACAGGCAATGGATGCGCGCTCCGGTGCGCGCGCCGCGATCAGCGGCCCATTTGACGGCGGCAAGGCTCTCCGTCGAGCCATCGACACCGACCAGAATGACTTCGGTAGAACTCATGATGTCCTCCTCGTGGTGGCAGTCACTTATATTGTGCCGCATTTTGACGACCGGCGAAAGCCCAACCCGAGCACAAACAGCGATCCCCGCAGCCCATGCGGGCTGCGGGGATCGTCAGCTGTCTAACGTAGGCTCAGTAGCGCACGTAGGTAGCGCCAGCGCGGACCGGCGAAACCTGGGAGAGACGGCCGGGCACCGTGGCCTCGACCATCTGGCCGCCGCCGATGTAGATGGCGACGTGGCCGGGGTAGGACACGATGTCGCCGGGCTGCGGGTCGGACACGATGGTGCCGCCAGCGGCCTGAGCGGACGAGGAGTGCGGCAGGTTGATGCCGGCAGCCGCGTACGCGTACTTGACCAGGCCGGAGCAGTCGAGGCCCGCGAGGGACTCGCCACCGTAGACGTAGGGGATACCGGTCAGGCCGAGGGCGACGGACACGATGTCGCCGCCAGCTGCGTTCAGGGTCGCCTGGCGAGCGGAGGTGTCGTTCGAGGTGGCGTCGCCGCGGGACTCCGAACGGGAAGCAGCGGAGTCAGACTGATCAGCCGCAGCGGTGGTGGCCGGAGCCGGGGTAGGCGCGGGAGCCTCGGCGGAAACGGACGCGGTAGCATCCTCTTCGGCGGTCCACGCAATGTCCGGAACCTCAACCGTGGTGACGTCATCAACGGCAACGGTCGTGGTGTTCAGATCCGCGCTCTGCGGCTCAGACTGGGGGGTGGCCGGGGCGGCGTTCGCAACGCCGGCGGCAATCGCGGTCAGCGCAACACCGGCTGCCGACGCGAAGGCGATCGGACGAGCTGCGGCGGAGGCGTTGAGGCCCTCGACCATGGTGTCGGTCAGCGGGCGACGTGCCAGGCGGTGACGCGGAGCAGGCTTAATAGTCTTCACTCATGTTCTCCCTGTTTCCCTGCGAGGTTAGCTGTCGGGTTCGGACGGGAGGTCCGGCTCGGCGTGCGAGCTTCACCCCAAGGCTCAAGGAGCCACATCTGGGTTCCCCGCGTGAGACGATTTTTCCGCTCCATTCGTCGTCTCACTTCGGGTTCCGAATGGGCGGGTGGTCTGATGACCGATAGCAACTATACCCTGACCATCCGGCCAATGTCACGTTCTGATAACAGTGACCTCCCTCATCGTTACCATTCCGTGACATTTGCACCCTGGGAACCCAGGAAAACTCACCTCTCACAGGCGGTTCGCAATTCGAGACACACTCCGCAGACGACAAAAGCCGGGGCTGTTTGCCCCGGCCTCGTCGTTTCTCAGCGCTCACTCACCCCGCACGAAAAGGTGCGCGGCCAGCGCCATCGGTATCGTCAGGTATCCGCGAACCTCGCCGGCCTCGTCGAGAGAGGCGACGCGCACGACGTCACCGTGTGCCGAGAGCCCCACGCGAGCGCCCGGACGCAGGCCCAGCTCATCGAAGGAGGCGAGCAGCTCGACATTCGCCTGAATCGGCTCGCCAATGCGCGCCAGCGTGAGGGCACCCGCCTCGAGCGAACGCACCGCCAGCTCGGCGGAATACGCACCCTCCAGCGGTGGGCAGCCAGGCATGGGATTGCCGTAGGGGTCCACGCAGGTGTTGCTGAGCAGCTCCTCCAGGCGCGCCTCGACGGCGTCACTCATCACGTGCTCCCAGCGGCACGCCTCGTCATGCACCTGCGCCCACTCCATACCGATCACGTCGAGGAGGAGGCGCTCGGCCAGGCGATGCTTGCGCAGGACCTCGGTCGCGTGGGCTCGGCCAGTGTCAGTCAGCTCGAGGCGGCGATCCCCCATGACGTGCAGCAGCCCGTCGCGCTCCATGCGTGCGACCGTCTGCGAGACCGTCGGGCCGGAGTGCCCCAGGCGGTCGACGATGCGCGCACGCAGGGGGGTGACCCCGTCCTCCTCGAGCTCGAGGATGGTCTTGAGGTACATCTCGGTGGTGTCGATCAGGTCTGCCACGTCGGCCTCCTTCATCAGGCGGTAGTAAACACAGAATAGGGTCACCTTCCTTCCCGCAGGCGCAACGACGCGTTGATGCGGAAAAACAGGCGTGTCGGCGTGTGCACCCTCACGATAATTCGATTAATGAACGTGATGGAAATACCCAGCGTCAGGAGACTAGGCTGTTGCCATGGTGGCTTTCCCCGACATCCCCCAGGACATCCTTCCCGCTGACGGACGTTTCGGCTGCGGCCCCTCCAAAGTGCGCGCCGCGCAGATCGAGGCGCTCTCCTCCCCTCTCCTCATGGGCACTTCCCACCGCGCCATGCCCGTGCGAGACGTGGTCGCCTCACTGAAGGACGGATTACGCGCCCTTCTCACTGTCCCCGACGACTACGAGGTCGTCTTGGGCAACGGCGGCGCCTCTGCATTCTGGGACGTGGCCTGCGCGTGCCTCATCTCCTCTCGCGCGGCGTTCGGCTCCTGGGGCGCGTTCGGCGCGAAGTTCGCCTCTGAGGCGGTACGCGCCCCACACCTGGGCACGCCCCTCATTGACGAGGCCGCACACGGCTCTCTCATCACCGTGTCCCCACGTGAGACCGACGCAGGCGTCGACGTCTACGCCTACCCCCACAACGAGACCTCCACCGGCGTCACCTCCCCCGTCTACCGGGTCGAGGCGCCCGACGCGCTCACCCTCGTGGACGGCACGTCGATCGCGGGGGCTGCACCCGTCGACCTGACCCAGGTCGACGCCTACTACTTCTCCCTCCAAAAGGCCCTCGGGTCAGACGGCGGCCTGTGGGTCGCGATCCTCTCCCCCGCCGCAGTCGAGCGCGCCCGCCGCGTCGAGGAGAGCGCCGACGGGCGATGGGTCCCGCAGTTCCTCTCCCTGTCCGCAGCCATCGACAACTCGCGCAAGGACCAGACCCTCAACACTCCGGCAATCGCAACGATCGTGATGGCGGAGCGCCAGGTCCGCTGGCTCCTCGAGCGCGGCGGGATGGACGCGGTGAGCGCCCACTGCGCCCAGGCCTCGTCCCTCATCTACGGCTGGGCCGAAGCGAACCTGGCTGCGCGCCCCTTCGTGGTCAACCCGGCGTGGCGCTCCCCCGTGACCGCCACGATCGAGATCGACGAGGCCGCGAGCGCCTCCGAGCTGGCCGCGCACCTGCGCGCGAGGGGGATCGTCGACATCGGCGCCTACCGCGGCGTGGGCGCCAATCAGCTGCGCATCGGAACGTGGCCGAGCGTGGAGGTCGAGGACGTGGAGGCGCTCCTCGCATGCATCGACTACTGCCTGGAGCGCGTGCTCTAAGCTCCTCGCCGGGCGCCGATCAGAGCGGGTCGACCGAGCGGCGCGGCGCGTCCACGGAGGAATCCGCCTCGATGCCCACCCACGGGAACGAGCGGCGGCGCACGACGCGCCCCTTCCAGTGGATCATCGCCCACACTCCGCAGATAAGCGCGATGCCGAGGGAGGCGATGCCGCCGACCAGGATCGACCAGCGCGCGCCGAACGTCGTGCCCACCCATCCGATGAGCGGCGACCCGATCGGAGTCGCTCCAAGGAACACGAGGGAGTACAGGGCCATGACGCGCCCGCGCTTGTCGGGATCGGTGCGCGTCTGCACGAGCGCGTTCGCACTCGTATTCATCGTCAGCATGCCAAAGCCCGTGGGAATCGACAGGAGGGCAAACCACCAGTACGAGGGCGATAGACCCAGCAGAATCTCGGCGGTCCCGTAGAAGGCGGCACCCATGAGAATCGTGCGCAGACGAGGAGCGCGGCGCGCCGCTCCCGTGGATCCAAGAATCGAACCGAAGGCCATGAAGGTCGAGAGAATGCCGAAGGAACCCGCCGCCTTGCCGAACACCGTCGTGGCCATGAGCGCGCTCGTCATCTGGAAGTTCATGCCCAGCGCGCTCACGACGAAGATCAGCGCGAGAATAATGCGGATATCGGTGCGACTGTGCACGTAGATCACGGACTCACGCAGCTGGCCGCGGGCGCGCGGCACGAGCGTGCGCGGATACAGTCGGTCGCCGCGCATGAGCGCCAGCGCGATGACGGGGGCGAGGAACATGACCGCGTCGATGAGGAACACCGGGCCGATCCCCCACCAGTCGATGAAGAAGCCCGCGGAGGCCGGGCCGATGAGGCGGGCGGTATGGAAAGCGGTCGCGTTGAGGGCGACAGCGTTCGCCATCTTGTCCTGAGGCACGAGCTCGCCGACGAAGGCCTGACGCGCGGGGGTGTCGACGGCGGAGATAGTCCCCGAAATGAAGGCCAGGATGTACTGGTGCCAGAGCTCGCCCGTGCCCGTCAGGACCACGATGCCGATGATGAGGGAGACGAGGCCGACCCCCGTCTGCGTGCACTGCAGGAGGCGGCGCCCGGGGATGCGATCCGCGAGGACTCCCGCCCACGCCGAAAACAGGATGATCGGCAGGAACTGCAGAGCGGTGACCACACCAACCTGCGAGGCATCGTGATCGGTGAGAACCGTCAGGACGTACCAGTCCTGGGCGACGCGCTGAAGCCACACGCCCGTCGACGCAATGAGGGAGGCGACGAACCAGTACCGGTAGTTCACGTAACGCATGGATGCAAACGTTGCCGACATGCTCTTCCTCCCTCTCGACCGACACCGTGCACGAGGCCGGGGGTAGCAGCGTCGACCCGCCCCCATCGGTGCACCTTCCCAGGATACGACCGCCCCGCCGGAGGAATGCTCCGGCGGGGCGGGAAGGGCGCGAAGGTGACGAATCAGCCGACGCCGAGGAGGCGCTGGATCGGGCCCATCAGGAAGTAGATGACGAACAGGCCGGACACCAGCCACATGAGCGGGTGAACCTTGGCAGCCTTGCCCTTGATGAGCTGGATGACCGCGTAGGTCACGAAGCCCACGCCGATGCCGACGGACACGGAGTAACCGAAGGGCATGAAGGCGATCGTCATGAAGGCGGGGATTGCGACCTCCGGGGAATCCCAGTCGATGCCTGTCACCTGGGTCATCATGAGGTAGCCGACGAACACGAGGGCCGTGGAGGCCGCCTCGGTCGGAACCAGCTCAACGAGGGGAGCCAGGAAGGTCGACAGCAGGAACAGGATGCCGGTGACCACGGAGGCCAGACCGGTACGAGCACCCTCGGCGACGCCCGAGGCGGACTCGACGTAGGAGGTGTTCGAGGAGACACCGCCGACGCCACCGGCCACGGCGGCCAGCGAGTCGATGATCAGGATCTGACGGGTCTTGGGCGGGTTGCCATCCTTGTCGAGCAGGTTGCCCTCGGCGCCGACGGCCACCATGGTGCCCATCGTGTCGAAGAAGTCCGCGAGCATGAGCGAGAAGACCAGGAGGATCACGGAGACGACGCCGAGCTTGCCGAAGCCGCCGAAGAGGTCAACCTTGCCAAGCGTGTCGAACACGGGAACCGCGATCGGGGAGCCCTTGAGCTCGGGGACGGTCTGGCCCCAGCCAGTCGGGTTGGTCTCAGAGATACGATCGATGTGGGCGAATGCCTGAACGATGACAGCGAGGATCGTGGAGGCGATGATCGAGATCAGAACCGCGCCCTTCACCTTACGCACGTAGAGGATCATCATGAGGAACAGGCCGAACACAAAGACGAGGGCCGGCCAGCCGTCGAGCGAGCCCGAGATGCCGAACTGGACGGGGGTCGCGCCGGTGCGCACGATGCCCGCGTTCACGAGACCGATGAGGGCCACGAAGAGGCCCAGGCCCACCGTGATGGCGGTCTTGAGAGCGGCGGGAACCGCACGGAAAACGGCCTCACGGAAGCCCGTGAGAACGAGCAGGAAGATGAGGATACCTTCCCAGGCGATGATACCCATGGCCTCGCCGTAGCTCAGGCCGGCACCGAGGACCAGGGTGAAGGCGACAACCGCATTGAGGCCGAGGCCTGCGGCAAGAGCCAGCGGGTAGTTCGCGACAACGCCCATGAGGATCGTCATAATGCCCGCGACGAGCGCGGTACCAGCGGCGATGCCCTGGGTCGTAATGGAGCCATCTTCGGGAACGGCGTTGCCCAGGATCGCCGGGTTGACGACCAGGATGTACGCCATCGCGAAGAAGGTGACAATTCCACCGCGGATTTCGTGACTAATAGTCGAGCCGCGCTTGGAAATCTGGAAGAACGAATCAAGTGACTGTGCGAAGCCGCCGTGGGACGGGGCGGTCTTTTCTTGTGTGCTCACCGGATAATCGTGCCTGTTCGGCCGCCCGCATGCAAACATAGTCGCTATATGCCCACTTGCTGAGAAAGCACCCAAGACTCAGTCTCGGATGCTTTCTGTCAGTTTTTAGCGGAAAGAAACGTCAGCTTTCCTGTTCCTCACCCGTCGGGGCCTCGGCCTGGTCGGACGTCACTTCGGCGACCGCGGCCTCGGCGTTCTTCGCCTCGTCCGATGCGCGCGGCATCGGCTCAGCGTCGAGCGCCCCCTCATTGACGCGCGACGGACGCACCGGCCACGCCGTGCCGTTCTTGGGCACGTCGGTCTCCGAGTGCGAGCCACACGTGTGGTCCAAGGACACGACAGCACCGTCGTCGGTCGCCCATTCGTTCGCACACACGCCAAACATGGTGCGCATGCCGCCGCTCATCTTCATGAGAAAACCGCACGACGAGCAGGTGTTACGCGGACGGCGACCGGACTTGGGCCCGCGGTCGGACTCGTACCAGCGCTTGGCCGCCTGATCGATACCCTCCTGCGACAACACGCGCGGGCGCCCCAGGCCGAGCTCGCGCACGACCGGCAGATCGGGGTCCTCACTCGTATCCTCGAAGCCCTGCTCGAGGCGCTCATCGTCCGCCTTGTAGGGCAGGACATCGTCACGAGAAATATCCGAGGGACGCAGGCGTTCTTCCCACGGCACCCACTCCGGAGCCAACAGCGCACCCTCACGGGGAGTCATGTCAACCTCGCAGACCGTGGCGACGCGCCCGCGCGGCACACGGGCAACGGTCACCGCCCAGCACCATCCCACGTAACCCGCGTCGGTCGACGCGAAGTAGTGGGTGGCCAAGCGCTCCGAGACCATCTCGAAGCCGACGTGCTCGCCGACGGGGCGCGGGTATGCCACGGCCTCGGCGCCAGCACGCGCAACGTCGACGGCGTCCTCGAGGACGGCGTCCTTTTTCACTGCCCGAAGACGGGCCTGAGTCTTAGGCATCAAATTCCTCTGCGACGGCGCGCAGCACCTTCGCGATCTTGGTCGCGTTGTCCGGGTACGATCCGCGACGCAGGGCGGCGCTCGACGAGTCAAGGAGCTTGATCAGGTCCTCAACGACGGGCACCATCGCCTGCGGCTTGCGCCGCTTGGCTCGGGCAACGGAAGCTGTCTCCTTCAGGAAACGCACGCTGAGTGCCTGCGGTCCCTTCCGTCCGTCAGCAACCGAATACTCCACACGCGCACCCACTCGGGGGCTGGGGTGGTCGGCCGGAAGCGCGGACGAGTGGAGGAAGACATCGGCCCCGTCGTCTCCTGCAATGAAGCCGAAACCGCGATCAGCGTCGAAGAACCTCACTTTACCGGTGGGCATGGTCCCCTCCTTCTATCAATAGTCTGAGAGCCCAATGGGCTCCCCCTATCATAGGGCGCTCTTCCGATGTGCGCGGGAGGCGAGCCGACGCCTGTAGCGAACAGCACCGCACACCCCAAGCTCGAGTAACTTTCACGTAGACTGACCCCACGGGAACAATCACGCTACGCAGTTTTCATCACACACTCGACAGAATCGAGTGGCGTGCTGTATGTTCATCTGTTCGCCACTTCGCAGGAGGATCCAGTGTCACGATTCCGCCGCTTCAGCCTCGTCGCTGTTCTCACAGCGATGCTGCTCGCGCTTGGCCTGCCGACGTTCGCAGCGTCGCCGGTCACGGTCAGCGGCTCCGTCACCGACCCTTCGGAGTGGCTGGAGAGCTCCGACCGTGAGTCCGTCGAAGAGGCCGCCCGCAAGGCCGCCGCGTCGGGAGTCAACATTTCCTTCGTTTTCGTCGAGGACCTCTCGGGCGACAGCGCCAGCCAGTGGTGCCAAAGCGCCCTGCAGAATTCTTCCCTCGGATTCTCTGACATCATCTACTTCATCGCTTACACGGAGAGGGTCGACGGTGCATGCACCAACGACCCACAGGTGCAGTCTCGCCTCGCCGTCGCTATGGCCGCAGCCGAAAAACGCTTCAATTCCAATCCTCTGGAGTCACATGACGCTGCGATTGGGGCGGCCGCCTTCGCACAGACACTGACCGCGAATGTGGCTTCAAGCACGCCTTCCGCATCCTCCCAACCCACCAGGAGTTCCTCGTCTTCTTCGTCGACCAACAGGACGAACCTCTACATTCTGTCCTCGCTCTTCCTCGGCGGCATTGCCCTGATCGGCATCACCGTCGCCGCCTCCTCGCGCCGTAGCAAGAAGAGCGCGGCTCACGCGATGGCCATCGACACAGTCGCCGCCGAGAAGGCGGTCCAGGAGGCGAATCGCCAGCTGCTTGCCGCCGACGAGCAGGTGCGCACCGCAACCGACGAACTGAACTTCGCACGCGCCCAGTTCGGTCTGACCTCAACGGACGAATTCGCCCGCGCGATCGACAATGCGAAGGCAACCGTCACGCGCTGCTTCGATCTTCAGGGGCGCATGAACGACGCGACAGCCACGACCGAGCGCCTGGAGCTCGCGAAGAAGCTCATGCGTGACCTGGGCGCAAACCTGAACCCGCTCAGCCAGATCCAGGCCGCTTTCGCCACCAAGCGCGCGGAGGAGGCGACGCTGCCCGAGCGCATCCGCGAGGCACGCGAGCGCCTCGCGGAGGAACTCACTGACCTCGAGCGCGCAAAGGCCGAGCTGACCACCATCGCTGGCATCTACCCCGCGCAGATGCTTGCCTCCCTCCAGGACAACCCCGAGCAGGCGGCCGCCCTGCTGACCTCGGCGCGCTCCGCCCTCGATACCGCCGACGAGGTGGTGGACACGGACCGCACCCGCGCGGCCAGCGCCCTCGACACCGCACACCGCGCCCTGACGATGGCCAACCACCAGACGGACGCGATCTTCACCGCCAAGTCCGACCTCGACGCGATCCGCGACCGCCTGGCCGCCGCCATCGGTTCGATTTCGGCGGACCTGTCGGATGTCGAGCGCCTCGACACCGATCCCGCAACCTTCAACCCTCTCGTCGCCGACGCGCGCGCCGCGATCTCCGAGGCGCAGGCTGCCCTGGCAAACAACGGCGACCCACTCGCTGCGCTCGAGCACCTGCGCAGTGCCGAGGCGACCATCGATGCCGCGCTCGCGCCCCTGCGCACCAACCAGGAGGCCCGCGACAAGGCCTTCTCCGCCGCGAAGAGCCAGATCGCCCTCGCGGAATCCGCGGTCGGTCAGGCACAGCGCTACGTCCAGGGGCGCCGAGGCGCCATCGACCTGCAGGTGCGCGGCACGCTCAACAACGCCGAGCAGGCGCTGCGCGCGGCGCACGACTCCCTCGACAAGGACCCTCAGGCAGCCGCCACTCACGCGGCCAACGCCCGCGCGTTCGCCGACCGCGTCATGGCTACTCCCATTCAGCCGGCTACCGGCAGCTGGGGAAGCGGAACGAGCAACAACGGTTCCTTCACCGGATCCTCACTCGGCGACTTCCTCCTGTGGTCCACGCTCTTCTCACAGTCTGGCCCCGGCTACCAGGGCCGACGCGACCGCGACTATGACCGCTTCGATCATTTCGATCGCGGCTCTCGCTCCTCCGGCTCCGGCTGGTCCTTCGTCTCCGGTTCAGGCTCGAACTGGGGCGGCGGCTTCGGCGGTTCCTCCGTCTCCGGTTCTGGCTCGAACTGGGGCGGCG
This sequence comes from Actinomyces sp. ICM39, assembly GCF_000282935.1. Taxonomy (NCBI): domain Bacteria; kingdom Bacillati; phylum Actinomycetota; class Actinomycetes; order Actinomycetales; family Actinomycetaceae; genus Actinomyces; species Actinomyces sp. ICM39. The sequence goes on along the minus strand of NZ_ALCB01000063.1, from coordinate 3,232 downwards.
GCTTCGGCGGTTCCTCCGTCTCTGGCAGCTTCTGACTGTGTGACCCGCAGCGAGCGTTTATTAGTTCCCGACGAACAGGAGGGTAACGTGTCACGGATCCGACGCCTCGGACTCGTCGCCGTCATGGCGGTAGCACTGCTGGTCGGCGGCGCGCCCGCGTTCGCGACCGAGCCGCTCACTACGAGCGGACACGTCACCGACCCCGACTCTTTCCTGAGTGACGAGCAACGCGCAACGATCGAATCTCCCGCGCAGGCGTTCTACACCACGTACAACACGATCATCGACGTCGTCGTGGTCCCCAACTTCTCGGGTCAGAAACCGTCCGCTTGGTGCGAGGCTACCCTCAAGCAATCGCGCACAGCCGACAAGGGCATCCTCTACGTTGTCTCCTACGAGGATGGCACGGATGCGTTCTGCACGGACGCGCAAATGGCTCGCAAGATGTCGGATTACAGCACCAGGATAACGATGGACAGCGCGCTCAGTGCCGCCCATCGCAAGTACAAAACAACGCCATTGCCCCCCGAAGAGGCAGCGGCAGGTGCCGAAGCCTTCATTCGCGACCTGCGCAGCTCATATGACTTCAGCGCGGATATAGCTGCCAGCTACCGCAAGAGCCAGGAACAAGAGAAAAAGGCGAGGGAAGAAAGAGAGAAGGAAGAAAAGAAGAGGAAGCGTGGCGCTAACATCCTCATATCTGCGGTCATTGTGATCGCCATTGTCTCCAACGTGTGGGTGTGGGTGCGGAAATTGAACGGAGACGACGAACCCACTACTGAGACCACGTATCGCACCCCAGAGGCCGAGGAATACACCCCGATCGTGGACACCGTGCGGCGCGACGCCCTGAGGGCCGCTACGGAGGCCAGGCGGCGCCTCTCGGAGGCCGAGGAGCAGGTGCGCGGCGCGGAAGAGGACTGGAACTACGCTCGCGCCCAGTTCGGTAGCGCTGCGACCGAACAGTTCGGGCGCCGCCTCGAGGCAGCAAAGGATGCGATTGCACGGGGCTTCGACACCTACGAACAGATAGAGCGCACACCAGACGCTCATGCTAAGCGACGCCTCGCCTCGACAATCACGGCGGATCTCGACAAGAACCTTCCGCCGCTCCAGGATGCTCGCCAGGAGTTCGCCGCACAGAGCGAGAAGCGGCTATCGCTCCCTGCCCAGGTCGCCGATGCCCGTGAGCGCCTCGTCGAGGAACTCGCTGACCTGGAGCGCGCGAAGGAAGAGCTGACGAGCATCGCGGGCCTCTATCCCGATTCCATGCTCGCTTCCCTCCAGGACAATCCGGAACGCGCCGCTGCGTTGCTTGAGTCCGCTCGTGCGGCGTTGGAGACGGCCAAGGCACATCTCGACACCGATCCCACCCGCACCGCCTCCGCACTGGACACCGCTCAGCGCGCGCTGTCGATGGCAAACGCACAGACGGACGCCATCTTCTCCGCCAAGACCGATCTCGATACATTCCGTGAGAAGCTCGCCGCTTCCATCGGATCGGTATCTCAAGCCCTGTCGGATGCGAAGCGCCTCGATTCCGCCGCCGCTCCCTTCGGCCCCCTTCTGGACGAGGCAGAGGCTGCCATCGCCTGCGGCCAGCGTGCGCTGGTCAGCGACGAGGATCCCCTCGGCGCGCTCGAGAACCTTCGCGATGTGGAGCTCCGGCTGGAGGCGGTGCTCGCCCCTCTGACGACTCAGGATGGCGCGCAGCGCAGGGCACGAGAGACTGCGGAGCGCGACATCCGCAATGCCGATGCTGCCCTGACCCGGGCTCGCGAGCACTTGAACAGGTACGAAGGGTCGGCTCTGTTCGACGTCAACAAGCTGATGCGCGAAGCCGAGCAAGCAGTGACCGCGGCACGCGAAGCCCTCGACGAAGATCCCCTGCAGGCAAGCGCAGCAGCTTCGCGGGCCACGACGCTCACCCAGCGCGCGCTTGCAGCACCGGGATGGCGATAGAGGAGGTTGACGAGGTTTCATCACCGCGCGACGCTGACAATCATGACCACGTCGCCCATGACCCCCACCGGGCATCGGCTCACGCCCGGCTGATTTCCACCCGCACCCAACCATCACGTAGACTGGTCCCACACCAAGACAATGTGACTCAAAATACATTAGATCGAGGGTACAACGCCTCGCAATGATGTATCTTGATCTGTTCGCCACTAACCGAGGAGGATCACATGCCACGGATTCGAGACTCTCGAACACGTGCGTGCTCTGGCAGCCAGGCCAGACACCACGCTCGGTCCGCCTCGCTCCTCGTGGCACCACCCGGGAAACACGCACTCAGCGTGATGACAATCCACTCCCCCGCATACACTGATCCGACAACCGGTTCGGGCGACTCGTAGCCCACCCACCAATCGCGCGAGGCCTCATCTCGCTCACAACCCGCGCGCACGCGCACCAACCAAAACCGCGCAGATGCGCACCACCTCAAAGGAGAACATCATGGCCGAAAAGCAGACGATCATGGGCCGCATCGCCCAGCTCGCCAAGGCGAACATCAACGCGCTCCTCGACAAGGCCGAGGACCCGGAGAAGATGATCGATCAGCTGATCCGTGACTACACCAACTCGATCGTCGAGGCCGAGAACGCGATCGCTCAGACCCTGGGCAACCTGCGCATGGCCGAGAAGGACTACGAGGAGGACGTCAAGGCCGCTGCCGACTGGGGCCAGAAGGCTGCCGCCGCCTCCGCCAAGGCCGAGTCCCTGCGCGCCGCCGGCGACGAGGCAGGTGCCACGAAGTGGGACGACCTGGCCAAGGTCGCCCTCGGCAAGCAGATTCAGTTCGAGAACGAGATCAAGGCCGAGGAGCCCACGCTCCAGGCCCAGCGTGACGTGGCCGATCGCCTCAAGCGTGGCCTCGCACAGATGAAGGACAAGCTCGCTGAGCTCAAGACCCGCCGCGACCAGCTGATCGCCCGCGAGAAGACCGCCAAGGCCCAGGCCCAGGTCACGGACGCCCTCTCCTCCATCAACATCCTGGATCCCACGAGCGAGCTCGGCCGCTTCGAGGACCGCGTGCGCCGCCAGGAGGCCCTCGCTCAGGGCAAGATCGAGCTGGCCGCCTCCTCCCTGGATTCCCAGTTCGCGGAGCTCGAGACCGACTCCTCGCAGATCGAGATCGAGGCTCGCCTGGCCGCCCTCAAGGGCAACAACAACCAGGCGTGAGCGCCGCGGCACATGCCGCGCCCACACACAGGCCGGGCGGCCCCTT
>NZ_ALCB01000062.1:0-1856 GCF_000282935.1 Actinomyces sp. ICM39 | reverse complement strand
CCGCGGCCCTCGAAGGCCCGGGCGAAGAGGCCTATGCCGAGCGCGAGGCCGAGGCCCGCCGCGCCCAGGAACGCCGCGAGGCCCACAAGCGCCGCGAAGCCGAGGCCCTCGACCCCGAGGCCACCCTCGCCCTGGCAGCTGTCGGCGTTGAGCCGGTCGTTGCCGACAACGAGGCGCCCGAAGGCGAGTCGCCCGAGGCTTCTCAGGATGTGGCCGCCGATTCTGCCGCAGCCGATTCTGCGGAGGCTGCGAGTGCCGACGCCGAGCGCGCGGACGAGGCGACCGTGAAGGAGGTCGGGGCTGATTCTGTCGAGGCGGCAGAAAACGCCGCTGCGGCTGACGCTGCCGCGGACGAATCCGCCGACGAGAAGCCCGAATCTGCTGCCGCCGGATCCGAAACCGCTGACGACCAGGCCGAGGGCGTGAAGCCCGAGGCCGACGTGCAGCCCGCCGATGCCGCTTCCGCTGAGGAGAATGCCGCCGACGTTCAGCCTGCCCCCGCGCAGGGCGAGGCGCCCGCCGACGCGGTAATCGACGCTGGCGCATCCGCCGATTCCGGCGACTCGCGCGCCGCTGAATCACAGGAGGACATTGCTCCCGCCGAGGACGCTGAACCTGGGAGCGCACCCGCCCCCGACGCGCCCGAGGAAACGGGCGATGAGGAGGAGGCTCAGGCCTCGTCGGAGGGAGAGATTTCCCCGGATGAGCAGGAGACCACGCCGATCCCCGCGCGTGAAACATCCGTGAAACATCCCGTGCAGGTGCCCCCGCCCGTGCGTACCGGCCGACCCGTCATGACCGACACGGTCCAGGCGATCGCGCCGGCGCTCGTGCCGCCGCCTGCGCCGACCCCCGCCGAGATGGCAGCGTCGCGCCCATCAGAAGAAACGCCGGACGAGCCCACCGTCCACCCCGGCTGGTACGCGGTCGCGGAAGAGGCGCGCCTCGACGCGGAAACCCGCCCCACGCCCACGGTGAAGCCCGCGCGCGTGTCGATCATGGACTTCTTCCCGGCCGTCGCCCCCACCGGCGCCGAGGCCGACATGCTACGCACCGTCACCGGCCAGATCCCGGTCGTCGAGCCCCGGGAGCCCAAGCCCGAGGACGCCGAGTCTGCGGTGGCCGACAAGGCCGCGATTGACGAGTCCGTGACTGATGAGGCCGTGGCACCCGAGAGTGCGCCCGCGGAGGACTTGGCCCCCGAGGTCGAGGCTGCCGAGGTTGAGGCTGCCGAGGTTGAGGCTGCGCAGAAGGATGCCGCCGAGGAACCCACTGCCGAGGCAACCATCGTCATGGATCCCGTGGAGGCCGAAGAGGCCGGCGCGCTCGACTCCGACGCCACGCAGGTCCTGCCCGCCGTCGACGAGCCCGTGGACGAGACCCTCGTGATGCCCGCTGCGGCCATTGCCGAGCCGGCTTCTGAGGCCGCGAAGGCTGAGGATGCCTCGACAGAGGGCGTTGCGGCGGAAGAGGAAGCCACGGCGAAGAAGGAGACCGCCAAGAAGGCGGCCTCCACCAAGGCTGGCGCGAAGAAGGCTCCCGCCAAGAAGGCATCGACTGCGAAGAAGGGCTCCAAAAAGTCCTCCGCCGCGGCCACAAAAACCGTGAAGGACGGTGCCGCTGCTGATCAGGCAGCCGACGCGACCCCTGAAAAGGACGCGAAGGCTCCCGCCAAGAAGGCCACCGCGAAGAAGCCCGCCGCCAAGAAGGGTGCCGCCAAGAAGGAGGCTCCCAAGAAGGCAGCGGCAAAGAAGACCTCCAACGCAGGGCCCGCCACCAATGAGTGATGGGGACAGGTGAACGGGCCACGGCCTCGTCACTGAGGCCAGCGCGAGGAAAACGGACCGCCCGCGCCC
>NZ_ALCB01000061.1:0-3490 GCF_000282935.1 Actinomyces sp. ICM39 | reverse complement strand
CGCAGGCTGCGGGTCCGGCTGAGGCTGCGGGTCCGGCGCAGGCTGCGGATCGGGTGCAGGCTGCGGGTCCGGTGCAGGCTGCGGGTCCGGTGCAGGCTGCGGGTCCGGTGCAGGCTGCGGATCGACCCACGGGGCGGGTGCCTTCGCGTCCTGCTTCACGGACTTCACAACGGCGATCGTCGTCGCCGTTGCGGAGGTCCCATCGGGCAGGGTGGCGGTCAGGTTGACCTGATCCCAATCAACAACGTTGCTACCGGTGATCGTCGCGCTCTTGCCATCCTCGGCCACCTTCAGGATGACCGCGCCACCGTACTCCAGGCTCCAGGACAGGGTGGCATCCTTGAACTTCTTGGAAAGCAACGGCTTGAGGGTAACAGTCTCACCCTCCTCCATGTCCACGCGGAGGTGATTGAGCGCAATCTCGTCCTTGTCCAGCTCGCTGACGCAGACCTGGACGCTGGCCATCACCGGGTCGAAGACCATCGGATCCATGTAGTCGGCGACAGCCCTAACATCCGAGCAGCCTTCCTTCTGGGCAGTCACGAGGCCCGACTTCTCATCGACGTTGAGGACGTCAATGTCGTCGCCGGACCAATTGACCTTCGTCATGTTGGCATTCTCCGGCATGTGCGTGACGCCAATGTTGGTCTGCTGGCCAACGTACAGATCGAGTTTTCCTGACTCGATACCGAAGTCGAGGGAAGTCATCGCGACCGGTTCGATGGCAACGGCCGCGCGCTTGGACGGCATGCCGTCACTACCCCACGCGACGAGCTTGACCGTCGCGGGGAGCGCCTCGGTGTGGCCGGCCTTGGCCCAGGCGGCCTGGATATCGGAGAATGTGATGGTGAACGTGTAGTGGTGAATACCGTCAGCCGTGACATTGCCGGGGAAGTCGACGACGCGGCGATAGAAGATCGCGTCGGACGCCGGATCGCGCAGGTCGATGCTGGACAGGCCGGGATTGTCGACGACGGAGAAGGTGACCTGACCACCAATACCTTCACTGGTGGTGGCGAGGTCGGAGATCACCGGACCATCCGCGTCGGGCGCGGGGGTTGCTGCCAGGGTGGGAGCGCCGAAGGCGACGCCGGACGCTGCCATTGCGCCGGTCGCCAGGGCTGCTATCCATGCCCTGTGAAATGTGTATGACATGCTCACTCCAATGTTGATTCAGGCGAGCTATACCGCACGGTTAGGTTATGTGCTCGCAATTCGCACAATACTGCGCAACCAGATACCTAGCAATGCATTACTCACTTACCATCACATAGATACAAGAGCATTTGAGGGAAAACAAGGCGTCCTGAGAGTTCTTTTTCTTGAGATTTACACGCGGACCCTGACCACTGCACATATGTTCCGCGACAAAAGTACAGATGCTCACTGAGAACACTCTTAAAAGACCGAACTTTCAGACGATATAGAATTCATTCGACACGGTAACTACCGTAGCGAACTAGCACAAACAGCTACATAACAGGCCCGTGACCTTGACACACATGTCACGGAACGCCCCAGGCGCCCTACTGGCGGTCCGACAGCTCCAGGTTCGCACGCACAACAATGCCGATGCGCTCGACCATGTCATCGTCCACCCACGCCCCATCCAGGCCGGCCAGGCGCGGGTGAGTGGGCTCCTCGTCGAAGAGGCGATCAAAACCGAGGATCGCCCGCCACAGGGGAATCAGCTCTTCGTTGTAGGTGTGGCCGTGTCCGCCGGGGGCGGTGCCCGCGACGGGCAGGTCCGCGAGCACCTGAATAAAGGTCACGAAGCGCGTGAACTCGACGAAGCGGGACACGTCGCGCCCGGCGCGCTCACGCAGCCAGTCCGGCTGGGTCCACAGGAGCTTGCGGTTCCACCACACGACCGGGTCCGAAGGGTGCTGAGCGTAGACGAGGCGCGGGAATCCCCACGGCCCTAGCTCGCGCCCGTAGAGGTCAGTGCGCAGGTCGGAGGGTTCGTTGACGAAGCGCACGCGCCGCCCGTTGTAGACGACGGGCGCCACCTCGGGGCTGCCCTTATGGCGCGCAGCCGTGAGCTCGGCGTGCATCGGCGTGAAGGCGGGGGTGCCCACCCACAGGGCGCCATCCACCTGGGAGAGCGCCTCCTCGACCGAGGAGAAGACAGACTGCGAGGCGAAGGCTCCCAAGGACTCGCCGCAGACGATGAGCGCGGGTCTATCGGCCTCGTCCATCGTGTCGAGCTCAGCGCGCACGGCGCGGAACAGCGCGGCCGACGCCTCCTGCGCGGGCTCGAGGCCGGTCAGCCAGTTGAGCGCCGAGGGCACGTAGGAGTACTGGAGCGAGGCGGTCGCGCAGTTGCCGCGCGTGAGGAACTCGAGGGGCTGGACCTGCCACTCATCGACCCAGCCGGAGCCGGTCGACGCCGCGATAAGGATGACAGCGCGATCAAAGGCACCCGTGCGGCGCAGCTCGGCGACCACCGTCGCCGCTGCCTGCTCGATACCCGCCCCACCCGTGGGCATGCCGGAGTAGACGCGGATGGGTTCCACGGCCTCGCCGCCGCAGACCTGCGCGATGTCGAGGCGCGAGGGGCCGCGGCCGAGGAAGACGCGCCCCTGGCCGCCGACCGATTCCCAAGTGACGGGCGAGGCCGGGGACGCGGAGCGCTCAGGGACGAACGGCTTGTAGATGCCGCGCGCGGTGCGCATGTTCATCTGCTCGGCGTGGTGGCGGAAGAAGCCGATCCCACCGCGAAGGATCACGTTGGAGGTCAGGAAGAAGACGAGCACAACCAGGATCGCGACGCCCACGAGGATGGCCGCGGGGCGCGGCATGTAGCCACCGAGGGCCGCAATGAGCATGCGCCCCAATCGATTCAGAGCGCCCACAATCGCGATGAGACACCAGGCGATCACAACGGTTCCGGCGGTTCCCAGGAGATACTCGCCGAAGGTTTCGCCCGGCATGTTGACAAGCCTGGCGGCGACGCGGGCACGCCGGTAGGACTGGATGACCGCATAGAGCCACCAGATCGCAAAGAGGGCAGCGATGCAGACGCGGAAGCCGATCTCGACGGGCTCGGAGGCCCGGATCGTCAGGCCCGTCATGCGGATGACGCGAGCCCCCACGTTCTGGACGATGACACCGCCGACGTACCCGCAGGAGACGAGGACACCCGAGGCGACCGCGTGCCACGCCCAGGAGCGCGCCATCAGCGACGGCGCCACGCTCACCGCATACATGGCGAGCGCCGCGATCACTCCCAGAAACGACACACCCATGGCCCCCATTGTGCCAGGCGCGGCCACGGCGTTCAGGAGCGGTACGAGGCCCGGACCGCCAGGCCCATGAGACCGACGCTCGCTGTCGCCCCGCTCACGCCCCAGCGCGAAACGACAACCGCACCTGCAACACATACACCCGACTATCGACGAACAAACAACACTCTCTATCCGCGATACATTGGTTTGCTTGACAGGCGGTCAGTGGATTTGTAGGTTGATAGCATGAGCGCAGATGTGGG
>NZ_ALCB01000060.1:0-10426 GCF_000282935.1 Actinomyces sp. ICM39 | reverse complement strand
AGTGGTGCCAGGTCGCTGATGTGTGGCGCGTTGGCTCGAAGCCCGGCCAGGCCCCGCCGCCGCCCACAGGCGCCGCAGCTCGGCCCCCGCCTCGAAGCCCGCTCGTGCCCTCCGGTCCCTCTGCTCTCCTCCACAGTGGCGTGGCCACTAAGGAACCGCGTTTTTGCTTGTTGATTAGGGGTATTGCACTACTTAGGGAGGTATTGCACTGCCTAGTAGCTAGTGCATTGCTGGCCTATCTAGTGCATCGCTTCCTCACGCAGCGCATTCCTACTCATGCCCACGGGGTGTGCGGATAGGTTGTTGCTTCATGGATAGGTTATGAGCATACGGATAGCTTATTAACCTATCCGTATGGCGATAACCTATCCGCATCGTCACAACCTATCCGCGCAGGGGCTTTCCTCTTCTCAGTCATCGCCAAAATGCTTGTTGCAGTGAGGTGTACACCCGATAAGGAGGATTCAACCCCTTCCGATCAGGTTGAATCCTCCCGATCAGGTTGAATCCTTCGGAGAGGTGTATCGCCTTCTGAGTAGTCGTGGCGTCAGTGCTGTGTCTAGCCCGGTGTTCAGAAATTTCGCACGTAATTCTCCCGCGACTCGTTCAAAACCTGAAATCGCATCGTTGGAATTGCAGTGTTTTAAGGCTGTCTTAAAAAGTTACCGCTTTAAATTACGTGCGGAATTGAGGTTGGGGGGCGTGGAGAGGGTGCTTCAGGAGAACCGATGCAATTGCCCCGAGAGAGTCCGTGGGCAGTGTCGTCAGCTAGGCCTCTCTACGGGCTGGGGTAACCCTTCAATCGGTGGGTGCGCGATCAGCCCGATGCGAGTCGAGGCCGTACCCTGGGGTCAGGTCGACGCCGTGAGGCGTCGCGGCAAGTGGGGAGGAACAGCATGGAGTACGTGGCGCTGCTGCGCGGCATCAACGTCGGCGGTAACAACAAGGTCGTCATGAGCGAGCTGCGCGAACAGATCGCAGCCGAAGGTTTCGGACATGTGCGCACCTACATCAACAGTGGCAACCTCATCTTCGAAGCCGAGGATGACGCCCCGAGCGAGGACGTTGCCCAGGCCGTCGAACAACTCCTGGAGCTTCGCTACGACTTCCCGATCCGACTGGCCCTCCTGACGGCGCAGGACTACCTTGCCCAGCTCAAAGAGCTGCCCGACTGGTGGCACGGCGAGGTCGCCCGCCGTGATGCGCTCTTCTACACGCGAGGCCTGGACCGCGACCACGTGCGCGAGCGCATCGAGGCGATGGAACTGGGGGATGAGGCCGTGCACTTCGGCGAGCACGCCGTGTTCTGGGGCAAGTTCGACGAGAAGAGCTTCCTGAAGACCGCCTATCACAAGCGCCTCCTGCGCGAGGACTTCTACCGCCAGGTGACGATCCGCTCCGGTTCGACGGTCGAGAAGATCGCAGCCATGCTGTCGCAGGACTGAGGCTCACCCTACCCAATCGTGATTTTGGCCCCCGCGCGCGCCCCTGTGGCCCCGATGCGACCTAAAACCCGTACGCTTGTGTCAGTTCACGAGAAAACGAGGAGACACCATGGCCTCACACAGCGGGCGCCCCGGCGCCATCCGTAAGAAGGGCACCAAGAAGGGCGCGCAGGTCGGCACCGGCGGCCACTCGCGCCGCCGCCTCGAAGGCAAGGGCCCGACCCCCAAGGCCGAGGACCGCACCTACCACCCCGCCCACAAGCGCAAGGTCAAGCGCGAGGCCCGCGAGGCCCAGGAGGCCGCGATCGCTCGCGCCCGCGCCAAGTCGTCGATCCGCGTCAAGCCCGGTCACGAGCTGATTGCCGGCCGCAACCCGGTCGCCGAGGCCGCCCGCGCCTCGGTCCCGATTGAGCGCGTCTTCGTCCTCGACAACGTGAAGGACGACCGCGTGGAGGAGGTCGTGCGCCTCGCCTCGGCCATGGGTGCCCCCGTTTACGAGGTCACCCGCCGCGACCTGGATGTCGCGACCGACGGCGCCGTCCACCAGGGCGTTGCCATCGAGGTGCGCGGCTACGAGTACGCCGACGCCTCGGATCTGATCGCCGGTTCCCTGCAGCAGCTGGGCCACCCGCTCCTCGTCGCTCTCGACCAGGTGACGGACCCCCACAACCTGGGCGCGGTCCTGCGTAGCGCGGGCGCGTTCGGCGCGGACGGCGTCATCATCCCCGAGCGTCGCAGCGCGGGCGTCAACACGACCGCGTGGAAGGTGTCGGCCGGTGCGGCCGCCCGCGTGCCCGTGGCTCGCGCGACGAACCTCGTGCGCGCTCTCGAGGAGGCCAAGCAGGCTGGCTACTTCGTGGTCGGCCTGGATGGCGGAGGTGACGCGCCCCTGCGCGGCCTGTCGCTGGCGGACGGCCCCCTCGTGGTCGTGACTGGTGCCGAGGGTGCGGGCCTGTCCCGCCTCGTGCGCGAGACCTGCGATCAGATCGTGTCGATCCCGATCACGTCGACCGTCGAGTCTCTTAACGCGGCCGTCGCGACGGGTATCGCCTTGTACGAGGTGGCTTCCCTGCGGGCGCAGGGCTGATCCTTCCGGACTGTCTGTCGTCTCGCCGTGGGTGCGCGCTAGCGCCCGCGGCGAGACGACTTTTTGCCGCTTAATGCGTCACGAAAGCGGCTCTGTGCTCGCCGCCTGTCGCATGGCGGCGAGACAGTTCGCCGTGAGGGCGCTGTCAGCGGGAAGGTCCTTCTGGTTGACGTAATGCGGAACATCGAGCAGGACGTCCTGTTCGGTGAGCTTGCGTTCGAGCCATTGGAAGGCCTCGTCGATCTGGTCGTCAGAACCCAAGGATCGCTTTGGTGAATCATCGCTGAGGAAACACCACAGCTGCGCAGCCTCCTTCTCCTGATCGGGGAGTGCGCGGGCTGCGACCACGATGCGGAATTTGCCGGGTTTTGGCAGACGTTCCTTGCGCCAGGTTTTGGATGCGAGGCCCGACACGAATCCACCGACCTTGTTCGCGGCGCTGGTGGCACCCTCGTATGCGGCGCTACCGGCGAAGTAGGCAACCTCGCCGACTGTTCCGGTTGCCTCGACGACTGTGTCCACGACCCCGCCGGCGGCTTCTCGCGCGGCGCTACCGGCGAAGCCGGCAACCTCGCCGACTGCGCCTACGACCTCGCCAACCGTGTCGGTGACCGCACGAAGACCCTCGGGTGCGGTTTTCTTGTATGCCATGTGGAGATGCTTCCCAGCGTCGCTCACGGCGTCCATCACGTCAGTGAGGTCAAGTGACGGCTTCTTCGTTGCTGTGCTCGAGGCGTCGACCGTGATCTCTGTGCCGACCCAGCCGCGGCGTGCAAACTGCTCGGGCATGCCGTGTGTTTGCTCGCGTACGCCAAGCGTCACCCACAGGTCGAGACACCGCCTGACCGCGTCCTCGGGGGAGCCGGTGACCGTGTAGACGCCAAGAGGCGGGCGTCGAAAGAGGTTCCCGGTCCACGAGGCCGGGGGAGTCGTTGTCATCTTCATGTGCGGTTCTACTCTCGTTCATTCACGTCTGCGGTCCGCCGTATTGTGCGGGTGTTGTGGATCGTGAAGAGGTAGTTTTTCGGTGGGAGTTGGCGAGTCTCAGTTTACTGAGAAACGCCGGGGTTTGCGGCCGTACTCCTTTTTGGCGGCCCTGCGCATCGACAGGACGCCGTCCATGGTGAAGAGGTGATCTTTCGGCAGGTCTCCGCCGTGGAAGAATCGAGGGGCTTCCAGGAGGAGCCCTTGGCGCTCTAGCGAGCCCGCAAGCTCGCCGAGCGACATGTCCATGAATGCGTCTGTCGCCCATCTGGAGTCATGTACCACGCGGGCTTCGCAGACCCAGAGTTCGGAGGCGGGGCGTCCTCCGACCGAGCAGGATCGTGCTGCGACGAGGATCTCGGTCCTCTCCTGACTAGTGCGTTTGATCGACGTGGGCGCTGTAGACGGAACGAGATTAACGCCGGGAATGGCATCGAGGAGAGGCCTGAATGCGAGGCTGCGCAGGTCGCTGCCGATAATGACTTCCGCGCCGACCCAACCGTGCTGGGCGAGCTGCTCGCGCATGCCGTTCGTCTCGCCCCAGGCTCCTTTGGACACCCAGTAGTCGACAGCATGCGTGACCGTCTGATGTGGGTCGGCCGCGACGAGCGCGTAGAAGTACCTGCGTCGGTTGATGGCCCGACGGAGAGAGAAACCTGAATGACCCGCCCCCATGAACATCCTCCTCGAGGAAAGACAAGTGTCAACAACAAGCCTCAGCACTCTGCCGCAGTGCGTTGCTGCTGAGCGCCGCTGCTCACCAGGATACTATCCGCAGGGAATTATCGGGATTGACGAGGCATGGGTACCCGCGCGGTGACCGGCCGAAGAGAGGATGCTACCGGTTGCGCTTCTTTGCTGCCTGACGCATCGACACGAGTGTGGGGAGCGAGAGGGGACTGTCCGGCTCGATGTCCCTGCGATCGAGGTGACGGACGGGGGCGGACAGGATGCCCTGCGTGTTGAATGACTCTTCGAGCGAGCGCATCGACGATTCGATGTAACTGTTCTCGAAGCCGCTGAGGTTGATCCGCGTCGCCCAATCAGCGAGGCACCACAGTTCGGTTATCGGCCCCGATTCGGTTTCGATCGTGCGTGCGATGATGTCCACGTAAATCTTGGTGATGGCGGCTCTCTTGACACGGTTGGGCAGGAGAGAGATTGCCTGTGAGAACAGGAGGGTGAGCCCTCGCGTGTTGAACAAAAAATCAGTGAGGAGTGCGCGCCCGCTGTGTCCGATGATCAGCTCTGTTCCCGCCCATCCCCGCTGCTTGAATTGTTCGCGCATGCCGACTGTCTCGGAGCGGATGCCCTTCATCTTCCAGAGGCCGACGCAGCGAGACACGGCGTCGTCGGGGGGTATTGCCAGGCGAAAAACGGTGATTGGGCTGAAAGATGCGTCGTAGTCTCGCTGCATCGCTGAGACAAGAGAGTTCATCGTTTATCTCCCGTGTGGCGTCAGTAGCGCCTGTTCATCTTCGCGTCCCTGCGCATGATGGCGATGTTCTGGAAGTAGAACAGGTGGTCTTTGGGCAGCGCGCCTCCGAAGAAGCGCTTGGGCGTGCCCAGCAGCGTCCCCTGCTTGTGGAGCGCGATCGCGAGATCGCGCAGGGCGGTGTCCATGAAGGCATTGGACACCATCGGGTCCGTCGAAGTGATGTCGCCGTCGAAGCACCACAGCTCGCTCGCCGGGCGGCCAGCTACCTGACAGGCGCGAGCGGCGATGATGATGCGCTTGGGTGCCTGCTGTGCGTGCTTGAGTGACCTGGGAGCGAGGGAAGGAAAGAAGCCGATGAGGGGGATGCTCTCGAAGAACGAGGACATGGCGCAGTGGCGTGCGTAGCTGCCGGTGATGAGTTCGGTGCCGATCCAGCCGTGGCTGGCGAGCTGCCCGCTCATCCCTGGCGTTCCGTTGCGCGCCCCTGTGGACACCCAGTAGTCGGCGCAGCTCGTCGCCGCCTGGTGCGGGTCGGTGGCCAGCTGCGCGTAGAAGTAGCGGTTTCGATTGAGGAGGCGCCCCTTCGACGAGGAGGTTGGTGGTGCCGTGTTCATCGCTGTCCTTTCCGGGAAAAGACGGAGGAGAGAGAAGCGAAGGTGCCCCCGCGCGGTGCACGGTCGCGGGGCTGCGTGGTGCTGAGGGAGGCTTGCGGGTGGTTCACTGGCGGTGTGACTCGTCGCGAACGAAAGCTGTGGCGGCCCGTCGCAATGCGAGGAGACCCATGTCGGAGAAGACGTGATCACGGGGGAGATCTCCACCTCGGAAGAATTGCGGGGTGCCCAACAAGATGCCCTGTTGGGTGAAGGACTCACTTATGCCTTCTAGAGCAGACTTCATGAAAGCGTCCGTGATGACGGGTTCCCTGAGGGCATCTTTCGCGAGGAAACACCACAGCTCCGATGCCGGTCGCCCACCTACCGAATGTGGGCGAGCGGCGACCATGATGCTGGTCGGCTCCTGGATGGAGTCCCTGAATTTCTTGGGCATGAGCTTCGGGAAGACGCTCATCAGCGGAAACATATTGTCGAGGGAGCGGAAGGCGTAGTACCGACCGGTTCCACCGATCGTGAATTGGGTGCCGACGAAACCGAGGCGCGCGAGCTGCTCGCGTACCCCAGCCTGCTCGGCGAACCCTCCGATTGAGCGCCAGAAATCCAGGCAGCGGTCGGTTGTCTGCTGCGGGTTCAGCGCGACGAGGTACGTCGCGTACTGGCGCTTGTCCCAGCGGTTGCGGGACTCTCCTCGTGAGGCTTTGTTGACCATGATGATGAGCTGACGCGCGCGTCGCCAGCCGACACCTCCCTCCCCAAACGGTGCCCGTGATCGGTTTCCGCTGTGACGGCCCCCGGGCGCTCGCTTTGATCAGGTTTACTCGACGCCTTAGAGGGACCACAGCGAGGAAACGTTTTGCTCCGTTTCCTCGTAGGTCTGGATCGCCTCGTCGAGGAGCTGCCGGGCGCGAGAGAGCGCTTCCGCAGTGTCGCGGAGAGCCTCTTCATCCATCCTCATGCGGTTCAAAGCTGCCCGCGCAGCCTCGCCCTCCCAGGTGCTCGCAAGGTAATTCTGCGCCTGTGGGATGGTGTCGATGATTGCTTCCATGTGGTCCACACGCTGGCTGAGCGTGCTGGAGAGGGATTGAAGTTCGCCCTCGTCGACGTAGAGATCGGGCATTATGTCTCCTTCTGGAATGGCCCTTTAAAAGCCCTGAAAATGACGGACTCGTTCTTCAGTCGCCTTGCTCAGAGCGCTGAGCTTCTCCTGAAACGCAGCGAAGGGATCCTCCTCATCGTTCTCCTCGGCTTCTTGGCGCGCCTGCTGCATAACCTTCGTAACGTTCTGTTGTGCTGTTTTCCGAATGGTCTCAGCTGCTTCGGACGTATCCTTACCGGAGAAGACGTCTTCCAATGTCGTCTCTCCGTTGTCAATACGTTCCTGGATTGTCTTCCAGTCTTCACCGAGTTCTCCGCGGCGTGCGGCCTCAGCGCGCCGCTGCCGGTGTTCTGCATTGTCTCGCTGATTTTGCTCGCGTTGTTTGTTGATCTCTTGAGACAAGTTGTCGAACGAGCGGAACAACTCTTCGAAACGTGCGATGTATCCTTCGTTGCTCATACTCGTGCTGCAGCTCCTCGAACAGCGGCCTCGGCTAGGTTCGCAATAGTAAATCGGACTTCAATGAGTTTGTCCTTTGCTTCAACAAGAGATTCCATGATGTCGAAGACCATGTTAATGATGTCGTAGATGCTCATAACCATCTGTATGAACTTCCAGGCATCCTTGGCAATATCGAAGGCGGCTTTTACCCACCCGGCTACCGGGACTCCAGCGTCTCCAAGTAGCTCGAGGCAAGCGATTTGAAGATCGACAAGCAGCTCACCAATTTCATTTGCCGCTTTTTTGACGAGTAGCTGGATTCCTAAGAGAACTGTCGACATCACGCCCGCTGCGCCTTCCAGTGATGTCGTTCCCCACGAAAGAGCGGCGATGAAAACATTCGCTGCCTCGGAGCCTCTCCCTGTCCACTCTGACAGAGCAGGGAGAATTTCGGAGTCGTTCTGGCCGACTGCGACGAGGGCGTCGCCGATCTCGGACCAGGCAGTCCTCGCTCGATGAATGACGCGCCAGTCGCCGACGGTGTACTTGAAAATGATGTCGTTCAGGACGGAGACACCGGTGAGCTTCTCAATCAGCCAATCGACACCACCCAAGACAGGCCCCGCTTTCCAGCGAAGGTTCTCCATCTCTGATTCCGGGGCCTCTGGTGTGACGAGGTACGAACTTGCATCGTGAGCCTCGGAGATCGAACGGTTTGCCGAGAGTGCCTTCTCGCCGCGTTGCACGACACGGTCCGAGAGACCAGTAACGTAATTGCGGAACGCGTCAATATCCTGCCCCATTTGCGCGAATACGTTCGGATCTGCGCCTCCATACCATTGTGAAGCGCGTTGCTCCGCAGCGCCGAGGGTAGGTAGAGACGAGCGTGGGTCATTAAAAGGAAGCGCAGAACCGCCGAGGGCCTGTGTCGCAGCGGATAGAGCAGCGTGAATCTGTTCATCGGCGCTGACATAGGCATCGATTGTTCGGCCCATGTGGTTTGCCGTACCGGTATGAGCGTTTTCTAGGAGTATTAGGACGCCCAACCCGGCTTGTACTGCAATCTCGTTGAGGCCATTGAAAGCCATGAGGAGAAGCCCGTAACCAGTTTTGTAGACAGCTACCGGCGCAACGCCTCCGGTGACAATATGGCCCCACTCGTCGAGGAATGAATGCATGTTCTGCACGTGTGTTCCCTGGCGCTCCAGCACCTGCTGTGCCAGCGACAGGTCCGCGTATTCGACAGATAAAGGCATATTCCCTCGCTATGTCTCGAATCTTCGACGGTGGATCCTCGCCGATGAGGTGCGCTGTGGTGCTCAGCGGTGAGCCGATCATAAGTCCACCAAAAATAACACAGGTAGTCAAAGTTCGTGGTCAGCTTCTTGAGGAGTGTACTTCGTGCCCGTATGATCACCCCATGAGCGTCCTTGGAACCGTCATCGTTGGCATCGTCATCCTCATCGGAGTGATCGGCGCGGTCGTGCAGATCTGGCCCTCCGCACCCGTCGTCGGAGGCGCGATCCTCGTGTGGGCGTGGATGACCGGCACGCGCGCCGCGTGGATCATTTTCGCCATCGTGGCGCTCGTCCTGATCCTCGGAACGGTCCTCAAATACGTGATTCCAGCCCGCGGCATGAACAAGGCGGGAATCCCTCAATCCACGCTCGTGTGGGGAGCTGTCGGCGGTGTCGTCGGATGGTTCATCGGCCTGCCCCTCGGCCTCGTCCTGGGCATGGTCGCGGCCATCTTCCTCGTCGAGTACCTGCGCAGCCGCGACACCGCCAGTGCCTGGACGGCCACCCTCCACGCCCTCAAGGCCTTCGGCTGGACGATTGCCATCGAGCTGATCGCCGCCCTCACGTGCGCCACCCTGTGGGGCGTCGGCGTCGCCCTGGTTGCCGCCGGAAACTGACGTGACCAGCCGGTGCCCCGGCCTCGTCGTTCCTCCGGTAGGATGGATGCGTTGCGCGCACCCGCGTAACAGACCCAACTAAACGGAGATACTCATGCCCGCCGTCATCGTGCTCGGCGCCCAGTGGGGCGACGAAGGCAAAGGCAAGGCCACTGACCAGCTCGGCCAGCACACCGACCTCGTCGTGAAGTTCAACGGAGGCAACAACGCCGGACACACCGTCGTTATTGACGGCGAAAAGTACGCGCTGCACCTCCTGCCCGCCGGAATCCTCTCCGAAGGCGTCACCCCCATCATCGGCAACGGCGTCGTTGTCGACCTGGACGTGCTCTTCGAGGAGCTCTCGGAAATCACCGAGCGCGGCGTTGACTGCTCGCGGCTGCGTATCTCCTCCAACGCGCACATCATCCCGCCGTACAACCGCCTCATGGACCAGGCGAACGAGCGTGCGCGCGGCAACAACCTCATCGGCACGACCGGCCGAGGCATCGGCCCCACCTACGCCGACAAGATGAACCGCATCGGCCTGCGCATCCAGGACCTCTTCCACCCCGAGGAGCTGCGCGCCAAGGTCGAGGCCGCCCTGGCCCCCAAGAACACCATTTTCGAGGCCGTGGATATCCCCACGCTCGATCCCAACGAGGTGTCGGACCACCTGCTGTCCTTCGCGGACCGCATCAAGCCGATGCTGTGCGACGTGTCCCTCGTCGTTAACGACGCGCTGGACCGCGGCGACACCGTCCTCTTCGAGGGCGGCCAGGCCACGATGCTCGACATCGACCACGGCACCTACCCCTTCGTGACCTCCTCCAACCCGACCGCGGGCGGCGCGCTCACCGGCTCCGGCGTCGGCCCGACCCGCATCGACCGCGTTGTTGGCGTCGCTAAGGCGTACACGACGCGTGTCGGCGAGGGCCCGTTCCCCACGGAGCTGGACGACGAGGTCGGCGAGGCCCTGCGCACCAAGGGCGGCGAGTTCGGCGTGACCACGGGTCGCCCGCGCCGCACCGGCTGGTTCGACGCAGTCATCATGCGCTACTCGACGCGCATCAACGGCCTGACCGACATTTGCCTGACCAAGCTCGACGTGCTCTCCGGCTACGAGACGATCCCCGTGTGCGTGGCCTACGAGGTCGACGGCGTGCGCACGGAGGAAATGCCCCTCGACCAGGCCGGCTTCGAGGCTGCCGTGCCCGTGTACGAGGAGCTGCCCGGCTGGAGCGAGGACATCTCGCAGTGCCGCTCCTTCGGCGAGCTGCCCCAGGCCGCCCAGGACTACATCGAGCGCCTGGAAGAGCTGTCGCGCTGCCGTATCCAGTCCATCGGCGTGGGCCCGGGCCGCGAGGCCACGATCGTGCGCTACCCGCTCATGTGACGGTTCACTGAGACGATAGTGGGGGCCGGTG
>NZ_ALCB01000059.1:0-16363 GCF_000282935.1 Actinomyces sp. ICM39 | reverse complement strand
CCGTTGGGCGGCCCGCTTCATGTCAAACGTGCGTTTGATCAGTCAGCGATCGAGGCGACGCGACGAGCAAGCTTCGACTTGCGGTTCGCGGCCTGGTTCTTGTGGATGACGCCCTTGGAAACGGCGACGTCCAGCTTGCGCGAAGCGATACGCAGAGCGGCGAGAGCCTTGTCCTTGTCGCCGGCCTCAACGGCCTCGCGGGTCTGACGGACCAGGGTCTTCAGCTCGGACTTCACGGACTGGTTACGAACGCGGCGCTTCTCGTTGGTGAGGATGCGCTTCTTCTGGGACTTAATGTTTGCCACAGTCGGATTTCTCCTTGATGTATGTCTGACAGGGTCGGTGAGGGCTGTGTCAAGACCGGGACTTAGGCGTGGGGACACCCGCAAACGGTCCTAACCAGACCCCCTGCCCGACCAGGCCGGGAGTCCAACGACCGATCATACCAGGGCAGGGGCTTTTCGTCATATCCCTCAGCGCTTTCGCGCCTCGTAAGGTCGGTCACGTGTAAGCGTCAGTCGCCGTGAGTGCGGTAGTGCTCCTCGAGGGCGTCGACGATGAGCTGCCAGGTTGCCTTGGGCAGGATCGAGCCTTCGCGGCGCACGTCGGTGGCCTTGACCCACAGGGCCCAGTCGAGGCGCACCTCGGAGGGACGGCCCTTCGAGTCCCAGTCGCCCGCGCCAATGTCAAGCCAGTAGCGTCCGGCGGCGGCCTCCTGGGCGGCGTCGCGCGTGTGGTCCTTGCTGGTCAGCTGCAGGAGGTACACGCCCTCACCCTGTGCGCCGATGACGACGGCCGGGCGATCCTTGCCGACGGAGGAATCCTCCTGGTAGGGCACCCAGGTCCACACGACCTCGCCGGGATCCGCGTCGCCGTCCATGACGGGCGTGTACGAGGCGTGGGCGAGTGCATCCGCGATGCTCGCTTCGCGGATCGAGGTCTGGGGGCGATTGGAAGTCGCCGGGTCCTCGTAGTGATGGTGGGAACCGGAGTTCGGCCGAGATGACGAGGATGAGCGAGGCTTGGGAGTCGAAGACTTCGGCTTGCTGGTAGACGACGTCGGCTTGCTACTCGGCTGACGCTGGCTCGGCTTGGAGGCGTTCGACTGTGCCTCCTCTGCGGCGCCAGAAATAACGCCGAGGAGGAAATTGATGAGGCCCCTGATGAATGAATTCATGGCACCAGCATACGGCAGGGGTAGCCCCTTTAGTTTTATCCACAGGGGCTCTGTGGGAGGGCGGGTTATCCACAGGGATTGTCGTTATGGATGACAGTGCGACATCGTTAGTTTCATTCTGGATGTGTTCGCAGATGAGCTCTCAATGAAGAAAGGTGACGACGATGTCCACTGCAACGATCCATGGTCCGAAGGTCTCTCTCGATGCGTTTGGGAGGTGCGCTGTCGCCCCCGGTTCACCCGATGACGCCGCTCGCTCCCGCCTGATGGACGCGGTGCGATGTGCTTCTGGCGGAGGACTGGAGAAAGCTATCGAACGCGCGGAGCAGGTATATGACGACCAGGAGGTCTCGATTGAGCTTCGTCTCGAGGCGGGAAAACTGCGCATCGACTGGTATGCCGCCCTGGGCTCGTATGACCGATGCCGCCGCGCGGCGGGGGAAGCTGCCCGGCTTGGTTCCAGAGAGCTGGAACGTGACCACCCCCTCGTCCTGATGCTCCGTAACTCCGAGGCCTACTGGCTCTCGGTTCTGGGCTTCAACGACATGGCAGCTCGGCGTTTTTCTGCTCTGGTCGCCGACGTGAAAGCCTGCCCGGGCCTCGACCATCAGATCGCATTCGCCATCCGTAACAATTCTGCAATGCCGTGGAAAAACACGGGTAAGTGGAACAGGGCTGCGCGCGTCTATCGTGAGCTTCTCGCAGACATGGAAGGCGCCATGGATGAGGCCGACATGACGCTGCTGACCGTTCGCGACAACCTTGCTGAGGTTCTCTCCGCGGACCGCCAGTACGACGAAGCTATCCAGCTCTACGAGCACAACATGGATGTGTTGCTGACGGTCGCCGAACGCGGCGATTGGCGGGTGCTGCGCCTGCGAAACGAAATTGCGCGCAATACGTGGATGGGAGGGGATCGGGAGGCAGGTGAGGACCTGTGGACTGTCTTGGCCGAGGATTGCCGTCGATACCTGGGAGATCGCGACCCCCTCACGGCGCGCATTCGCACCATCTTGCTTACCCTGGCCACCATGCGTGGGGATGACGAACGTGCAGAGAGGATCGCACGTAAACTTCGTGACGATCACCCCGACGACTGGGAGGACTGCGACTTCACGGAGGCCGTCTCCATTATCGCGCAGGCCGAGATGGGCGATGGTGACACGGTGTGACGCGCGGCCACTGTGCGCGACTTCCCGCGCCTGAACTGGCACAAAGGCCTACGACAATGGGACGATATGGAGGTTAACGACTTCACGGAGGTTCACGTGCCCATCCCCACGCCCGCGCAGCAGGCGCAGATTCGCCCGGCCCATACCCCGCAGGGGCAGATCCGTAACTTCTGCATCATCGCCCATATCGATCATGGGAAGTCGACGCTCGCGGATCGCATGCTCCAGCTGACCGGAGTTGTCGAAGCGCGCGAGATGCGCGACCAGTACCTCGATCGTATGGACATCGAGCGCGAGCGCGGCATCACGATCAAGAGCCAGGCGGTGCGCATGCCGTGGGCACACGAGGGTACCCCCTACGCGCTCAACATGATCGACACGCCCGGTCACGTGGACTTCACGTACGAGGTCTCCCGTTCCCTGGCCGCGTGCGAGGGTGCGGTCCTGCTCATCGACGCCGCGCAGGGCATTGAGGCCCAGACGCTCGCGAACCTGTACCTGGCCCTCGAGAACGACCTCGCGATCATTCCGGTCCTCAACAAGATCGACCTGCCGGGCGCCCAGCCCGAGAAGTATGCGCACGAGGTTGCCCAGCTGATCGGCTGCGACGAGAGCGAGGTCCTCAAGGTTTCCGGCAAGACAGGCGAAGGCGTCGAGGACCTCCTCGACCGCATCGTGGAGGTCGTGCCCGCCCCCGAGGGCACCCCCGACGCCCCGACGCGAGCGATGATCTTCGACTCCGTGTACGACACCTACCGCGGCGTCGTCACCTACGTGCGTGTCGTCGACGGCGTGCTCTCGACCCGTCAGCGCGTGCGCATGATGTCCACGGGCGCCACCCACGAGCTCCTCGAGCTGGGCGTCATCTCGCCCGAGCCGAAGCCCGAAGAGGGCATCGGCGCCGGCGAGGTTGGATACCTGATCACGGGCGTGAAGGACGTGCGTCAGTCCCGCGTCGGCGACACCGTCACCAGCCAGGTGCGCGGCGCAACCGAGGCTCTCGAGGGCTACCGAGACCCGAACCCGATGGTCTTCTCCGGCATCTACCCGGTCGACGGATCGGACTTCCCGGACCTGCGCGACGCCCTCGAGCGCCTCCAGCTCAACGACGCGGCGCTGACCTTCGAGCCCGAATCCTCCGCGGCCCTCGGCTTCGGCTTCCGCTGCGGCTTCCTCGGCCTGCTCCACCTGGAGATCATCCGCGAGCGCCTGGAGCGCGAGTTCAACCTCGACCTCATCGCGACCGCTCCGAACGTCGTCTACCGCGTCGTGACGGAGGATGGCACCGAGGTGCGCGTCGACAACCCGAGCGAATTCCCCGAAGGAAAGATATCCGAGGTGCGCGAGCCCGTCGTCAACGCGACCATCCTGACGCCCACCGAGTTCACGGGCACCATCATGGAGCTGTGCCAGGAGCGCCGCGGCTCGATGCAGGGCATGGACTACCTGAGCGAGGATCGCGTGGAGCTGCACTATCAGCTGCCCCTCGCTGAGATCGTCTTCGACTTCTTCGATCAGCTCAAGTCCCGCACGCGTGGCTACGCCTCCCTGGACTACCAGGAGAGCGGCGAGCAGAGCGCCGACCTCGTCAAGGTCGACATCTTGCTCAACGGCGACCGTGTCGACGCGTTCAGCGCGATTGTTCACCGCGATGGTGCCTACAACTACGGCCAGCGGATGACGAAGCGCCTGAAGGAACTTATCCCTCGCCAGCAGTTTGAGATCCCGGTGCAGGCCGCGGTCGGTGCGCGAGTCATCGCTCGCGAGACGATTAAGGCCCTGCGCAAGGACATGCTCGCCAAGTGCTACGGCGGCGACATCAGCCGTAAGCGCAAGCTGCTCGAGAAGCAGAAGGAAGGTAAGAAGCGCATGAAGTCTATCGGCCGCGTCGACGTGCCGCAGGAAGCCTTCATCGCCGCCCTGACCTCCGACGTTCCGACGGGCAAGAAGTGAGCGGGGAACAGGTGAACGAGGCCGTGGAGGCTCACGCTCACGTCGGCCAGTGCATGGACCGTCGCCCGGGAGATGCCCCCGAGGGCACGGTCTTCATGAGTCGTACGAAGTCGTTTACGCGGCGCACACGCGAGCTGCCCGCGAACCTCGCGCGCACGTGGGAAGCACACGCGCACCGCTACGTGGTGGAGCCGCGTCGCGGCGTCGGCTACACGACGGTCGCGCCGGATTTCACGCTCGATCTGGCCGAGCTCTTCGGGCGCAGCGCACCGGTGACCCTCGAGATTGGCTCGGGCACGGGTGAACAGATTGTCGCCGCGGCGGCCGCTCATCCCGAGCGTAACTTCCTGGCCCTCGAGGTCTGGGTTCCGGGCATCGCCAAGCTCGTCTCCAAGGCAGTCGAGGCCGGCGTTGACAACATTCGTGTCATCGAGGCCGACGCTGCCCAGGCGCTGCCGATCATGCTTGAGGACGCGTGCCTGGATGAGGTCTGGACGTTCTTCCCTGACCCGTGGCGTAAGGCTCGGCATCGCAAGCGTCGCCTCGTCTCCGATTCCTTTGCGCTCGAGGTCGCGCGCCTGCTGCGCGACGGGGGAGTGTGGCGCCTGGCTACCGACTGGGATGACTACGCCTGGCAGATGCGCGACGTTATCGAAGCGTGCGAGCTCTTCGAGAACCCGCACGTGGGAGAGCGTCCGGATCCGGAGGATCCGCAGCCGGAGCGCGGTGGATTCGCTCCGCGCTTCGAGGGCCGCGTCGTCACCCACTTCGAGACCCGAGGCATCGATGCGGGCCGTCATGCCCACGACATCGTCGGCATTCGCCGTCCCCGTGGCTGACATCGTGACGGCTGGAGCGCACTCGTGAGCCCCGCCCAGCCTGAGGGTGAGCGTTGGTCGCCTGACGGCTCGCTGGACCCTGGCCTCGTCGAGGCTGATCGCGGCCGCCCTCTGTCTCTCTATGTGCACGTGCCCTTTTGTCGCGTGCGCTGCGGGTACTGCGATTTCAACACCTACACGGTCAGCTTCGGGCCAGGGGCACAGGTGGGGGACTACGCCCCCTCCGTTCTCGCTGAGGCTTCCCTGGCGGCCCGTGTCATGTCCGAGGCGGGGCTGCCCGCGCGCGAGGCTCGTACGGTGTTCTTTGGCGGTGGCACTCCGACGATGCTGGATACCACCGAGCTCGTCGAGATCCTGACGGGCCTGCGCGAGCGCATCGGCATCGCCCCAGGAGCGGAAGTGACCCTCGAGGCGAATCCCGACACGGTGACGCGCGACGGGCTCGCGCAGCTCGCGGATGCGGGATTTACGCGAGTGTCTTTCGGCATGCAGTCTGCCGTGCCCGCGATTCTCGCGACCCTGGATCGCACTCATACGCCCGAGCGAGTCCCCCTCGTTGTCCAGTGGGCAAAGGAGGCGGGCCTGTCGACCTCGGTGGACCTCATCTATGGGACGCCAGGGGAGAGTCTGGCTGACTGGGAGACCTCGCTGCGCGCCGCCCTGTCGTACGAGACCGATCACATCAGTGCATACGCTCTCGTTGTCGAGGAGGGGACGAAGATGGGGGCGCAGGTGGCCAGGGGAGAACTGCCGACCCCCGACCCCGACGACGAAGCCGCCAAGTACGAGCTCGCCGACTCTCTCCTCGGCGAGGCCGGATACGCCTGGTACGAGATCTCCAACTTTGCGCGCGCAACCGAGGCTGACCATGCTTCGGGGCTGCCGTCGACCCACTGTGAACATGCCTCTGCCCACAACCTCGCCTACTGGCGTGACTGGGACTGGTGGGGCTTTGGGCCGGGTGCTCACTCCCACATGGGACGTACGCGCTGGTGGAATGTGAAGAATCCAGGGGCCTATGCGGGGCGCGTGAGGGCTGGACAGTCGCCGGCCTACGCTGGCGAGATCCTCGATGCGGACGCGCGCGAACTGGAGCGCGTCATGCTCGGGGTTCGCACCTCTGAGGGGGTCGCGATCACGGGGTTGCCGGGTCTGTCAGCGCCCGACGTGGCAGGCGTGCCGTCTGGTGGTCGCATTGCTGCGCTCATAGCCGAGGGACTCATCGATGGGGCAGCGGCACTGTCTGGGCGTGTCGTCCTCACGCTTCGCGGACGCCTGCTGGCGGACTATGTGACCCGCGAAATCATGGGCTACTGACGAGAAGTTGGCGCCCGTGCAGCGGAATATGCATCTGGTGGTAAACACTCTTCTGAGATAGCCAGTTCCGCGATGTAACTTGTAACTGTATTGATACAAGCATAACTGCGGCAATGGTTGTTAGCTGTTTGACAGTTGGTCGGCGTGTGCTATGTGACAAGCTAGCATTACGTCGCAATACTGTTGACATCATGGTTGAAATATGTTTGCCTTGATGTGTCATGTGAAGCCGAGTAATTTGCAGGGTTCCTCCATGAGGGGGCTTGTGAAGAGCCGTATACAAGGAAAAGTGTGGTATTGTGACTCTTCGGTACGCTGTCATTGCTGACATCGTGGGCTCTCGTACGCTGACCAATCGTGCAGAGGCCCAGAGAATCTATGAAGCCGCTCTTGGGGATGCGAGTGAGGGCCTCGCGCTGCTGCAGGCTCCGTATCCGACGGTCGGTGATGAATTCCAGGCGGTCGCCTACACGCTCGAGGATGCACTGCTGCTCACTCTGCGCGCGCAGCTCCTCCTTCCCCCGCAGCTCCAGCTTCGCTTTGGAATTGGTGCGGGTCGGATTGAAGAGTTCTCGTCGGGTGTTCATCGGCAGGCTCCCGCGCGTTCGCGCGGCTCGGAGTCCGCTCAGCTTCAGGATGGTTCTGCGTGGTGGGCGGCTCGCGCTGCGATCAACCGTGCGCACGACGTTCAGGATTCTTCGAACCCCTTCATCCGCACCTGGTTCATGGCGCACGCCTCGGTCGAGTCCGCGTTCCCGCGCCCCTGCCAGACCTGCATCAATGCGCTGCTGAGCCTGCGCGATCACGCGATTCTCAAGCTTTCCGCGCGTCATCGTCGAATCACGGCTGCGCTGCTGCTCGGTAAGACCCAGGTGGAGATCGCTCGGGCAGAAAAGCTGTCGCAGCAGGCTATTTCTGACTTTGCCCGGGGCACGGGGGCGGGGTTGATCCAGTCCTCACTCATCATCGCGGAGGCCGCACGTGCATGAAGTTCTTCTCCTGGGCATCGCCGCCTCGGAGCTAACTGTTCTTCTCACTTCTGACCCGCGCCGCTGGTCGCGACGCCTGTCGCTCTTTCTGACGCTGCTTCTTGCGGTGATCTGCTACTCCTGGTTCATCCTGGGGGTGAGTGCCGTTGCGAACGCAATCGGCGCGACTCTTGCGGTCGTGTGGTTTGCGTGGGACCTCGTCGATCCGTCGGCGCGCGGTGTTCTTGCTCGCTGGGCGTTGGCATCCGTCGGCTTTGTTGCTCTTCTGAGCCTGGACCCGCTGAACTTCCCTCTGCTGTCGCTGCGCTCCGGGCGTCCCATCGACCTCATTATTACGGTTCTCTTCCTGGTAACGGGACCGGTTAATCACCTGATCACCGCCATCCTGCAGTGTGCGCGTGGCCGTGCGTCCGATCCGGTGCCCGGGTGGATTAACGCGCCCGTCCTTCCAGCGATGCCTGACGTAACGCCCGAGGAAGGGGACGATAGAGAGGAGGAATCGGAGGTTGTAGAAGCCTCCGTGATCTCTGGCGCTCTGCCCGTCCTGGGCGTGGAGGTGGACGAGGAAGAAGTGACGGCTTTGCGCGGAGGGCGCTGGATCGGCCCGCTCGAGCGCCTTCTGATTATCGTTTTGGCTGGCGCGGGCGCGGAGGTTGCTATCGCTGCCGTCGTTGCTGCCAAGGGAGTCATTCGTTTCCCTGAAATCTCGCAGGATTCGACGGGAGAAAAGGCTGAGGAGTTCCTCATCGGCTCGGTGTCTTCGTGGATTCTGGCCGCCCTCGTGGCGATGCTCATTCGTGTCGTGAGCCTGCACTGATTCTCGTGCCGCTAGAGTATGCCGGGTGAATAGCTCAGACCCCTACGGCCGCAACATTTTCGCCCACGACCCGCATCGTGACGGGCCCGGGGCGAGGCGTCCGCGCTCGCAGGCCGTCCACGTTGAGATTGGTATGGTCCTCGAGGACGTTGCCTCCGGATGGGTCGGAGCCGTGACGCGGGTCGAGAAGTCCGGCGGCATTCACCTTGTGGAGCTTGAGGATCGGCGTGGCGTTCGTCGGTCTTTCCCTTTGGGTCCCGGTTTCTGGTTGGAGGGGCGTCCCATCGAGGCGCTGCCTCCCAGCCCGGCTCCAGCCCAGGCCTCGTCGAGCACGCAAGTCAGCGCATCGGGACGGCGTATCACGAACTCCGGTTCGTTTGCCCCTGCCTCGAGCGGTCCCAAGGTCGCAAAGCGCTCGCGCATATGGGTGGAGGGGCGTCACGACGCCGAGCTCGTGCAGCATGTCTGGGGCGAGGACCTGGCCGAGGCGGGCATTGCCGTTCAGTTGCTTGAGGGAGTCGATAATCTCGAGGCCATCCTGGAGGTGTTCGGGCCGACCGATACGGCGCGCGCGGGCATCCTCGTCGACCACATGGTGCCCGGATCGAAGGAGTCTCGCATTGCCGAGGCCGTGTCGGCGCGCTGGCCGGGAGCGGTTCTCGTCCTCGGGCATCCGTTCGTTGACATCTGGCAGGCCGTCAAGCCCGCCCGCGTTGGCCTCGAGCGGTGGCCCGATGTTCCGCGAGGTATCGACATTAAGCATGGGACCCTCGAAGCTCTCGGGTGGCCGCACGCCGACCAGCGCGACATCGCCCTGGGGTGGAAGCGGATACTGTCCACTGTGCGTACCTACCGCGACCTTGAACCCGCGCTGCTGGGGCGGGTCGAGGAACTCATCGACTTTGTCACCGTGCCCTGGGCGCAGTAGGACGACGGCGCTTCTGTGTGAGGTTCGCGCAGGGCGCACACCTGGCGCGGCCCTCATGTCGCCCCCGATTGCCTGCGAGGAGTAGCATTGGCACTCAGGAAGCAGGAGTGCCAGAACGGGAGGAGGTGGCATGACGCGCAACAGTGCACAGAATCGCAGGCTTGATGTCCTGCGTGCCATCGTCACCCAGTACGTGGCTACCCGTGAACCCGTCGGCTCCAAGGCCATCGCCGCCGGAGGCCTCGGCGTCTCATCGGCGACGATCCGCAATGACATGGCGGTGCTGGAGGAAGCCGGCCTCATCTACCAGCCTCACACCTCCGCCGGGCGCGTCCCCACCGACCGCGGCTACCGCGTGTTCGTTGACCGCCTCGCCGAACTCAAGCCCATGAGCGGGCCCGAGCGCCACGCCCTCGAGACGTTCCTGTCGGAGTCCGTCGACATCGATGACGTCGTGGAGCGTTCCGTACGCCTGCTCGCCCAGGTCACTCATCAGGTGGCACTCGTGCAGTACCCGGGGGCGCGCGTGCGCGTTCTCAAGCACCTCGAGGTCATCGGTTTGGCTCCCGGTCGCATCCTCGTCGTCGTCATCACCACGGACGGCGAGGTCGGCGAGCGCAGCCTCACCCTGCACGCGGCGCTGGATGAAGGGCAGCTGCGCGAGGCGCGAGAACATCTGCGATTGCACTGTGATGGTGCGACCTCCGCGTCCGCGCAGTCCTGCGTCGATGCTGCCACGGCCTCGGCCCGGCCCGAAATCGTCGGCACAGTCGCCGCCGTCGGCGCCGCCCTGACTGATGTGTTGAGTGGCCAGAGCGAGTCAAAGATCGTTGTCGCGGGTGCCGCAAACCTCGCCCGCGGGGCCCTCGATTTCCATGACATTGCCCCGGTTCTGGATGCGCTTGAAGAGCAGGTCGTCCTCATGCGTCTTTTCGCCGAGATGGACCCGAGCGACGAGGTACACGTGAGTATCGGAGCGGAAAACCCGCACGATGGCCTTGCTGAGGCCGCTGTCGTCACCGGCACCTACAGAGCCGGAGCTGACGAGAGTGTCGGGAGCGCCCACCTGGGCATCGTCGGCCCCATGCGCATGGATTATGCGCGCACCATGAGCTCGGTGCGAGCGGTGGCTGCCTACCTGTCGCGCTACCTCGCCTCCCAGCACGGCGGCTAGTTCCGCCCCGCAGACTTTGATTGACAGACCCCACGAGAAGAAAGAGCAGCCGTGAGAGACTACTACGAGGTTCTCGGTGTCGCCCGTGACGCCAGCCAGGACGAGATCAAGAAGGCCTACCGCAAGCTCGCGCGTAAGCTGCACCCGGACTACGCTGGCGCGGACTCGGAGGAAGCCTTCAAGGAGCTGTCCGTCGCTTACGAAACTCTGTCGGATCCCGAGAAACGCCAGATGTATGACATCGGCGGCCCGGATGCGCTGCGCGGCGGTGGAGCTGGTGCGGGCGCCGGATTTGGTGGATTCTCGGACATCTTCGAAGCCATGTTCAGCGGCGGCTTCGGCGCGTCCGCGCAGGGTCCCGCCTCGCGCGTGCGTCGCGGCAAGGACAAGCAGGTGACCGTCGATATCACCCTGGAGGACGCTGCCTTCGGCGCCGCCAAGGAGGTCTCCTTCGACACCCACGTGCTGTGCGACGCCTGTAACGGTTCGATGTGCCAGCCGGGCACCTCGCCCACGCAGTGCGCCACCTGCCACGGCTCGGGCTTCGTGACGCAGATCCAGAATTCGCTCTTTGGACGCATGCAGACGCAGGCGCCGTGTCCGTCCTGTCAGGGATACGGCGACACGATCGCCACGCCCTGTGCGGAGTGCTCGGGCGCGGGACGTGTGCGCACGCGCCGCACCCTCAACATCAACATCCCCGCGGGTGCCAGCGAGGGGACCCAGATTCGCGTGAGCGGTGAGGCTGAGGTCGGCCAGGGGGGTGGCCCCAACGGTGACCTCTACCTGTCGATCCGCGAAAAGAAGCACCCGGTCTTCGATCGTCGCGGGGACGACCTGCACACGTGGATCACGATCCCGATGACGACGGCGGCACTCGGAACCGAGTTTGAGCTCGAGACCCTTGACGGCAAGAAGACCGTGACAATCAACCCGGGTACCCAGCCCAACGACGATATCGTCCTGGAAGGCCTGGGTGTCGGGCACCTGCAGCGCTCGGGCCGCGGCTCCATGCACGTGCACGTCGATGTTCAGATTCCCAAGAAGCTCGATGACAAATCCCGCGAGCTACTCGAGGAGCTCGCGAAGGCCCGTGGCGAGGTACGCGTGGAGCCGCATCGCCAGCAGTCCTCGTTCTTCGAAAAGATCCGCGACACTTTCATGGGGTGATGCGCCGTGACGCTGCCCGTTTTCCTCTCTGAGGACCTGACCCCCTCGCTCGACGCTCTGTCTGTGGGAGAGGCTGCGACCCTCGCGGGAGCCGAGGGACGTCACGCTGCGTCCGTGCGTCGTATCGGCGCAGGGGAGTGGGTTGACGTCGTTGATGGCGCGGGAGCGCGCGCGACCTGCGAGGTGAGTGGGAGCGATAAGTCTTCGCTGTCCCTGGTCGTTCGCAAGCTCGTGCGCGAGGATGCCCCGAAGCCCGAGGTCATCCTCGTTCAGGCGCTGGCCAAGGGTGGGCGCGACGAGGCCGCCGTCGAAATCTGTACGGAGATCGGCATCGACCGGGTGATCCCGTGGGCCTCCCAGCGTGCGATTGTGCAGTGGAGGGGCCCGAAGGCCGAGAAGGGGCGCGCCAAGTGGGAGGGCGTTGCCCGCGCTGCCGCCAAGCAGTCGCGCCGCGCCTACGTCCCGGTTGTTGAGGACGTCAAGGACAGTCGTGAGCTGGCCGCTTGGGTCGTCTCTCTGACGGACGAGGCCGGGGTGGCCTTCGTCTGCCACGAGGAGGCGACGGATTCGCTCGGAGCCGCGCTCGCGCGGGTCCAGGAAGCGTCCGCGGACGGTGATCTTCCCGCACGCATCGCCCTCGTTGTGGGGCCCGAGGGCGGCATCGGAGCCGAGGAGACCGCGCAGCTGGTGGACGCGGGTGCCTCCACGATCGGGCTGGGAGACAACGTCCTGCGTTCGTCCACGGCCGGCGCGGTTGCTCTGACGCTGATCCGCGCCGCCGCGGGGAAATACTAGGATTCGTCAGCTCTCGAAGCCGGCGATCCGCGCGCTGAGCGTGTGGGTCTCGCCCGTGCCCAGGGCGACCACGTCCGTGCCCGAGTTGAAGGCGTTGGGCGGGCAGCTCATCGGCTCGACGGCAACGCCCACGCGGTCGATGTAGTCGGCCGAGTAGACCTGTAGCCAGCGCGCGTCAGACGACAGGGACACGCCCACACCAGAAGCGGGGTCGCGCAGCGTCACGGCCCAGGTGCCCTCGGGCAGGCCGGCGAAGGCATGATCCAGGCGGGAGGCGCCGATGATGGCGGGGGAGTGGAAGTCCAGCCCGAAGGAGGCCACGTCGTGTGCGGCGACCGGGATCATGGAAGCGTCGGCCTCGTAGATGATCGACGCGGGGTTCTCGAGCTCCAAGTCATCCGCCTGAATGCCGTCGACGGCCAGGTAGGGGTGGAAGCCGACGCCGTAGGGGGCGGTGCCCTCTCCGATGTTCGTCGCCGACAGCTCGACGGTCAGACCCGTATTCGCGTCCAGGCTGTAGCGGGCGGAAACCGCCAGCGTCCACGGGTAGGAGTAGCGCGCCGCGATGAGGGTGCGCAGGAGGACCGAGGAGGCGTCGGCCTCGGCGATCTCCCACTCCTGGAAGGCGACGAAACCGTGGAGCGCAGTCCCAAAGGTGGGTTCATCGACGGGGAGGTTGTAGGACGTGCCCTCCCACGAGTAGGAGCCTCCGGCCACGCGGTTCGGCCACGGCATGAGCGCCTTGCCGAGGTAGCCCGGGGGGCACTCATTGACGCCGTGGGGGACGACCAGGTCGTGTCCGCGGTAGCGCAGCCCGGCCAAGCCGGCGCCGACGGTGACGATCCGCGCCTCGTAGTCCCCGGCCTGTAAAACGATCTCGCGCCCCGATGCACTCCGGTCCAACATTGATGCTCCTTCGCAATCACTGAACATAGACAACACTAATTGTAAACGGACTTGAGTCGTCTAGGTCACTGTGGGCGCGTATCCTTATAGAGAATGACTCTCGATTGAAAGGAACGCCTCGGCCCATGGCACACGAGATCACCGACGAATTCGTCGCCTCCCTGCACGCATCCTCAGACTCCGCCCGCGCGGTCGCACGCAACGCCGTCGCCCACGCCGGCGTCGAGCCGGTCGCCTTCGACCGCGCCAAGGTGGTCGCCACCCCCACGGTCGTGTCCCACAAGGTGGATGACTGGAAGGTGACGTCGCAGAAGAAGTCCGGCCGCTGCTGGCTCTTCTCCTCCCTGAACCTGCTGCGCTCGACCGCGCGCACCCGCCTGGGCCTCAAGGACTTCGAGTTCTCGCAGAATTACGTGCTGTTCTGGGACAAGTTCGAGCGTGCCAACTTCTTCCTCACTGACGTCATCGCCACCGCGAAGACCGAGGAACTCGACGGCCGCCTCCTGCAGTTCCTGCTCGGCGATGTCCTCTCCGACGGCGGCCAGTGGGACATGGCGGTCTCCCTCTACCTCAAGCACGGCCTCGTCCCCAAGGTCGCAATGCCCGAGACCGAGTCCTCCGGCCACACCGCCCCCATGAACGCCCGCCTGAAGGTCGTCCTGCGCCGCACCGCCCTCGAGCTGCGTTCCCTCGTCGAGGCCGGCGCCTCCGAGGAGGAGATCCTCGAGGTCAAGGAGGCCGCGCTGGCCGACGTGTGGCGGATCCTCGTCATCTGCCTGGGCGAGCCCCCGGCCTCGTTCGAGTGGGAGTGGCGCGACGACAAGGGCGAGTTCCACCGCGACGGCGTCCTCACCCCGCGCGAGTTCTACGAGCGCTACGTGGACGTGGACCTCACGCAGTACGTGTGCCTCGTCGATGACCCGCGCGCCGAGCACCCCAAGGGCCACACCCTGACGGTCGACCACATGGGCAACGTCGTGGGCGGGCGGCCGATCCTCTACGTGAACACCCCCGTCGAGCAGATCCGTGAGATCACGGCCTCCATCCTGGCCTCGGGCCGCGCCGTCTGGTTCGGCGCTGACTGCGACCAGCAGTCCGACCGCGCCTCCGGCCTGTTCGTCGAGGGCCTCTACGACTTCGACAACCTCTTCGGCGTGGACTTCTCCACCTCGAAGGAGCAGCGTGTCAACACGGGCGAGTCCGCGATGAACCACGCGATGCTCTTCACGGGTGTCGACATCGACGAGGAGGGCAACGCCCGCCGCTTCCGCGTCGAGAACTCCTGGGGCGAGGAGCCCGGTGAGAAGGGCTTCTTCACGATGGACGCCGTCTGGTTCGACGCCAACGTGTTTGAGGTGGCTGTGCACGTGGACGACCTGCCCGCCGAGCTGCGCGCGGTCATCACCGAGGAACCGCTGCACCTGCCGGCCTGGGACCCGATGGGGGCGCTGGCCTGAGCCCAGTAGCCTGACACACGCAGCGGGGCGTGAGCATCGTCCTCGTTCGCAATATGGCCTCCGTGAGCGCGGGGCGGGTGGAGTGGGACAATTGTTCCGCGATACCCGCCCCGTTATCTGTGGAGGTCACATGAGCACTGACGTGACCCGCGACTTTGCGTTCGGCCTACCCAAGGCCGAGCTGCACCTGCACCTGGAAGGCACCCTCGAACCCGATCTGAAGCTGTCCCTCGCCCGTAAGAACGGCGTCGACATCGGTCAAAGCACCGTTGAGGAGGTTCAGGCCACCTACCAGTTCAACGACCTCAGGCCCACACCTCGCGCGGCATTTCGATTGAGACGGTCATTCGCGGCTACTACCGCGCCGTCGTCGAGGCGCGCGAGTCGGGCCTTTCGTCGACCTGATCCTGTGTTTCCTGTGCGATGTGAGCGCGCAGGCTGCCCTCGAGACGCTGCAGGCTGGCTGCCCTACAAGGACATGTTCATCGGCGTGGGCCTGGACTCCGACGACCCCGCTTACTTCGGTGGCTACATCGCCGACTACTACTTCGCCCTCGCCGAGCGCTTCGGATTGGACTGCTCCGCCCTAGCGCGAATCGCGCGCAATTCGATCGAGATCAGCTGGGCGCCGGACCAGGACAAGGAACGCCTCCTGGCCGGGCTCGAGGCGTTCGAAGCGGGGGAGGGGCTCGTCTTACCCCTGACACGGGGCCCCCGCCTTGCGCCGTGCACGGGACGGGTACGGCGCGGGGAGGACTTCGTGATTCAGTGAGAAGTATTGAGTTATCGCCATAGGGGGAGTTAGACTGAAATGGTCGTTGCACATAATCCCGAGAATGGAGAGACAATGACTGATTATATTGCAATCGCAAGTTTCCCGACAACCGCGCAGTCCTACGAGGCGTTCTCCAAGTTGACTGCCCAGGCCGACCGACTCGGCATCGTGTCCGGCGCGATCGTCGAAGTGGACGATTCGGGGCACGTATCCATTCCTGAGGCCAGTGACTCCGCATCCTCTTTCGGCTTCGGAACTGGTTCGGTGATTGGTCTGGTCATTGGCGCCCTGGCCGGCCCCATTGGCATGCTGCTGGGGTGGGGTGTGGGCGCGCTCGCCGGATCCACCGCAGACCTGGCGCGTGCGGATGCGCACGAGTTCGCGCTGTCCGAGGTGGCCTCGCGCATGGTTCCGGGATCGAATGTCGTTGTCCTTCAGACCACTGAGGACAATGTTGAGCTGCTCAACGGCGAGGTGGCGCGTCTCGGTGGCGCCGTCATCCGCCGTTCACTGCAGGAGACGATCTCTGAGATCGAGGCCGAAGCCGCAGCCATCGAGGCGGCGGACGAAGCGGCCCGCAAGGCGTTGCGCGAACAGCGCCGGGAGGAGGTGGAGACGGCGTGGAAAGACCGCGTCGCCGACCTCAAGGAAAAACACGAGACGTTCGTCGCTGGTGTGAAGGAGAAGGTGAGCGGTTTCTTCCACGGCGACGCCAAGTGAACGCGTGTGTTGTCCGGGATTGATATTCCGGTTCTGGACGACGCGGTGGGCACCGCCGCCAGAGGTTGAGAGGCCGTTGCCAGACCCCGGTCCCGTTGTCACAATTGGCCACGGCGTGGACGCCCGTAGGGCACCGCGCCGTGGCCTGTCATTATGTAGTCATGAATTCCCACA
>NZ_ALCB01000058.1:0-11130 GCF_000282935.1 Actinomyces sp. ICM39 | reverse complement strand
GGGCGCGGGGATCGGGTCCTCGTCGGGCGCGGGGATCGGGTCCTCGTCGGGCGCGGGGATCGGGTCCTCGTCGGGCGCCGGGATCGCCTGCGCATCGGCAATGGCGTCGACTGTGGGGCCAGCAATGGCCTCAGCGACGAGAGGATTCTCGACGGGAGCCTGCGTCGCGGGACCGAACGCAGGGACGTCGGTGGGAGCGGGAATCGGCGGAACATCAAGCGATTCATCGCTCGACGGGGCGGGAGGCGCCGGGGGAGCGGGAATCGGCGAGGCAGCGACCACCTCGTCGAACGACGGCAGTTTCTTCTCGTCGCCGGTGCGTTCGGGCGTGGGAGCCATCGGTTCCTCCGTCTCGTCGGGTGTGTGTCCCGCCATTATCGCAGTTGGTTCGGTGGTCGGAGTGGAAGACGCTGCCAGGATGTTCACCACAGCACCCGGGACACGCAGACGTGTCAGCAGCGGGCGCATCATCACCGCGGACTCACGGGGCGCAGCGAAGCGAAGCACGATGAGGTAGATGAGGCCGGTCACCGCCGAAACGATGGAGAGCTTGACGCCCGCCAGCAGCATGCGTCCCAGCGTCGAGGAGATGTCCGTGTGGATGCCCATGAGCCACAGGACGCCGAATCCGACGAAGCCTGCGACGATCGCTGCGCCCAGGTAGGCGACGTAGGAGCGCAGCAGTCCGGCGCGATCAACGAAGCTATTCTCGCGCGAGACCCACACGACGGCGATGATGCCCTGCGTCAAGCGGCAGGCCGTTTCGCCGAGGGCGGCGGCGACGACCCACCAGCGCGCACCGGTCAGGGCGTACATCGACCAGCCGACGATGACCTGGATGATCGTGGGGCCGATACCCATGAGGAACACGGGCTTGACGTTCTCGTAGGCGAAGAAGACGCGCTGACTCATGAGGACCATGCCGGTGGATGCGACGCCGGGCATGAGAGAGGTCAGGACGAGGGCGTAGCCGGTGACGGCCTCGGGATCCCCGCCCTTGGCCGCCATCGCGATCTCCATCATCGGAACGGAGCCGGCCATCAGCATGGCCGCTGCGACGAGGGTCAGCGAGGTGATTGTGCGCACGCCCAGGTGGTAGCTGTCGGCCACCGCACGGTCATCGCCGTCGGCCACGGCACCTGCCATGCGCGTGAAGATCGCGGTCGTCAGCGACACGGTGATGAGCGACTGGGGCACCATGAAGATCATGAACGCCGTCGAGTAGGCGAGGATGCCGACGACGCCGCCCTGCGCGCCGTTGCGGCCGATGAAGCCGTCAGCCATCGCGGCCAGGTTGTTGGTCGACAGGACGCCGACCTGGGAAACGCCGAGGGTCGCAAACGTCCATCCTGCGACTCGGGGCATCGAGCCGAAAGAGGTACCTCGGAAGTGGAAGTCGGGCTTGAAGGACACGCCCGCCTTGCGCATCGGCCACAGCAGGCACAGGGCCTGGCAGATGACGCCGAGGGTCGCCGAGCCCGCGAGGACCCAGAACTGTGCGCCCGTGAGGTCTCCCGCGGGGATACCGCCGTCGGGTGCGCCGCCCCAAATCGCGAGGAATACACCGAGGCCAGCGATGCCGACGACGTTATTGACGACGGGCGCCCACATGTAGGGCCCGAAGATCTCACGAGCATTGAGGAGCTCGCCGAGCAGGTTGTACAGCCCGTAGAAGAAGAGCTGCGGCAGGCATAGCAGCGCGAAGAGGATCGCGAGGTTGCGAATGTCTTCGGTGTAGCCGGCCGCCGTGATCATGACGAGCACGGGTGCCAGTACCATCGTCACGAAGGTGACGAGGAAGAGGAGCGTCCCCGCGAGGGTCAACAGACGGTTGACATAGGTGTCACCGTCGTGGCGACGCTTGATAGCGCCCACGATCTGCGGGACCAGGACCGCGTCAAAGATGCCGGAGGCCAGCAGGTTGAACACGGTGTTGGGCAGCGTGTTCGCCGTCTGGAAGGCCGCGCCCACGCCGCCGGCGGTCGCGCCGACCGCGGCGATCAGCATCGCGTTACGGATAAAGCCGAGGATGCGCGACACCATGGTGCCCGACGCCATGAGCGCCGATGCTCTCAGGATCGATCGGCGAGGCGTGTTCGAGCTCATGGGGTCTCCTTCGTCGTTGCTGTCTCTGTTTCGGTGGTGTCGTTCGCTCGGGCCGATGCCTCGTCGATGCCATCGGTGGCGGGCTCGGCCTCGGTGTCTGCTTGTGTCGTCTCCTGCGCGGATCCGTCGGAGGATGCCTGCGCCTTGCGCGCTGCTCTCTTGCGCAGTGATCGCCTGATGCCGACGAGGAAGAGCAGGCCGAAGAGGGAGGCGATGACCGCGGTGATCGCATCCTCCCACCCGGCGCGCATGCGCACGGTGACGGTACGGGAGTCATCGAGAACGGTGCCGTCCGGGGTCGTCACCTTGTAGGTGACCTCGATGTCGCCGCTGCCGATCGCCCCGACGGGGACCTCGACGGTCGTGGCACCCTGCGCGGCCAGCGTCTGGGAGAGCGCGGGGGTGGCGCGCAGTCGTGGGTCGTCGGGAACGAGGGTGACGTCGACGCGCACCGGCCAGGGCAGGTTGTTGCGCACGAGGACCGGGAAGTTCGCGGACTTGTTGATGAGGTTGACGGCCGAGGAGGGCTCGACGGTCACGGCTGAAAGCATGCCCGTGATCTGGGAGGTCATCGCCGTGGCCGAGTCGAGCTGCTCGGAGGGCGTCAGCTGCGCGGACAGAGCGGGCAGAATCCGGGGCGTGACCGAGTCGTACACGGCCTTGGGGTCATCGGTCGCGTTGGCGAGCGGCTCCAGCATGGTCAGGGACGAGGCCATGGCCGTGATCGCGGTGGACGTGTCGGCGTCGAGCGTGCCCGTGTCGACGGTCTGCCGGTCGACGTCGGTCGGTTCACTGGCGGCCATGTCCGTAAAGGACAGGGGTGAGACCCACCGCGGGGAGAAGAGGGCGTTGACCCGCTTGGTGAGTGACTCGTTGACAGTCGTTCCGCGCGCAGCCGCTGCGAAAATAGTGCGCGACGAGGAGGGACGCTCCCGCACGATGATCGCCGTGATCGCCGTCAGGGCCTGCTCGGCGTCGAGCTCATCACCGCCGGATGCGTTCCACGACAGGATCGAGGCCAGGTCGGCCTGCTGGGCGATTGTGCGCGCCCCGGTTCCGTCGGTTGCCGTCTCGCCCGTCGAAGGGTTGACGTTCACGCGCGCGTACGAGGTGAAGGTGACCTCTTCGGCGGGGGTGAGCGCCGAGGTTGGGGCGATCGTGATCTGGTCGGCAGAGGCGTAGTTCGACAGGAAAGAGGTGCCGAAGGTGGTGTCTGCCGGCCATGCGACATTGCGCAGGATTGTGGGACCCGTGTCGGGTGATGTCGTCGTGGTGCCGCTCTGTCCGGAGGCGCTCGCGGACGGCGAGGGGCTCGGCGTTTCTGTGGCGCTCGCGGACGGTGAGGGGCTCGGCGACGCGGTCGAGGGCGTGGGGGCCACCCATCCGGCCTCGCGCAGGGAGGAGGGGAAGCCCGCGATGGAGTCGG
The DNA here is from genome assembly GCF_000282935.1 of Actinomyces sp. ICM39. NCBI lineage: Bacteria > Bacillati > Actinomycetota > Actinomycetes > Actinomycetales > Actinomycetaceae > Actinomyces > Actinomyces sp. ICM39. Next base: position 7,598 of record NZ_ALCB01000058.1, on the reverse strand, counting down.
ATGCGCGGTCCCAGAAGCCTGCGTTGCCCGACAGGGCGAGGGCGCCGAGGTCGGCGTCGCCCTCGGGCAGGGCAATGAGCTCGTTCGCGGCTCCCATGAGAGCGGACACGAAGGCCTCCGACTGCAGGTCGCGCGAGCGTTGCGCGGGGTCCGTCGCCGTGGGCGCGGGGGTCGGGGTGGGGGAGGCAGACGCGCTCGGTGAGGCCGTGGGTGTGCCGGACTGCCCGGATTCGGTGTCGGACTGATCGGACTGCCCGGATTCGGCGTCGGAGGTGTCGGAATCGGGCGTGGGGCTCGGCGAGGCCGTGGGCTGCGGTCCGCGCGGGATGAGCAGCGGGTCGACGGCGAGCGTGACGCCGGAGGAGGCCGCCAGGTTGAGGACCGCGGAGCGTTCGGCCTGGTCCTGGGTGGCGTTCGAGGAGGTCCAGGGAACTACGGCGCTTACGCGCGAGGCGGAGACCTGGGAGCCGGAGTCCCATACGAGGATTGAGCGGTCCTTGCCGGAGTACTCGCCAGAGTTGGCGGCCACGGTGACGACGCGTGGGCCCCACTCGGTCGCGTCGGTCAAGGGAAGGGAGGACGTGGGGATACGAATCTCGAAGGAGACGGTGGCCCCGCGGGCAACGTCGGTGAGGGAGGAGGTCGCGGCGTGCGTGGCGTCCGGTTCGTCCTCGGTGAGCGCCGTCGTCAGTGCGGCCACCGAGATTGGCGTCTCGTTGGCGACAAACACCTCGAGGGAAATATTCGCGAGCGTCGTGGGTGAATCGTTTCGTACTGTGCCGGAAACAATCACTTCGTTCTCACTGGTGATGATGCGTGGCGACAGTGAGTTGATCGAGATGACGAGTCCGGATGCCTCGGCCGCCGCGCCCATGACCGCGGGACGTGACGCGTCGGCCTGCGAGGTCACGGCGGGCAGCGGAGCGGCCCCGGCCTCGTTCAGACCGAGGCCGAAGGGAAGAGCCATCGCCGCGCACAGGACGCCAGCCGCGAGCGCGCGCCTAGTCACGGCCATCCCGATACAACAGGTCAAGGGCGATGCGCACGATGCGACGCTCGTTGGGGTATGCCAGCTGGCGTGACACGTCGCGCAGCGGCACCCACGCGGCCTCCTCGGCCTCGTGATCCGGATCCCCGTCGACGGAGATCGTGCCGGACTCATACCCCATCAGGTAGTGGTGGACGACCTTGTGAACGCGGCGGTCGTTGCCGGAGAACCAGTAGTCGATCGATGCGAGGTGGCGGATGATGCGCCCGTGGATGCCGGTTTCTTCGGCGACCTCGCGCAGCGCGGCCTGCTGGGGGGTCTCGGAACCCTCGAGGTGGCCCTTGGGCAGGCACCACTCGATGCGACCCGCTCGATTGCGTCGCGCGATCAACGCCGCATAGGGAATTCCGTCACGCACGTCGACGACGATGCCGCCCGCGCTGGTTTCCGCGGAAATCGGCAGGTGAGAGCGGCCAGCGCGCACAGAAGCGGACCGACGCGGGGGTCGTGGCACCCCGCCTCGGCGGTCAACTGGACGTGCAGGCATGACTCCACTTTAGCCGGTGCGCGGCCCCCGGTAGTCGGCCAGGGCGCTTTCCTGGCATGCTTAAGGGCGATGAGTACCCAGTCAACTTCCCCGAATAACGGCCCCGTGACCGCGCAAAACGCCGGAACGACGGACATTCCTACCCTCATGGCGAACGCCACGAGGACCTTTGCGGCGCTCCCGCCCGCGATTATGGAACTCGGCACGATTTTTCACGAGGCCGGGGAGGAGCTCGCGCTCGTCGGCGGGCCCGTGCGCGACGCGTTCCTGGGAGTGACTCCGCACGACTTCGATATGACGACCTCCGCGCGCCCCGAGCGCACCGAGGAGCTCCTGGCGAAGTGGGGCAACGCGACCTGGGACATCGGCAAGGAGTTCGGCACGATCGGCGGTCGCCGCGGCGACCTGGTCGTCGAGGTGACAACCTACCGCACCGATGAGTATGAGATCGGCTCGCGCAAGCCCGAGGTGACCTTCGGCGACACTCTTGAGGGCGACCTGACGCGCCGCGACTTCACGGTCAACGCGATGGCGATGCGCCTGCCGCAGATGGCCCTCGTCGACCCGTGCGGCGGCCTCGCTGACCTCGCGGACGGCAACCTGCGAACCCCCGTGTCCGCCGAGCAGTCCTTCGACGACGACCCGCTGCGCATCATGCGCGCGGCGCGTTTCTCCGCGCAGCTGGGCCTCGACGTCGACATGGACGTCATGAACGCGATGGAGACCATGGCCTCGCGCCTGGAGATCGTCTCCGCAGAGCGCATCCGCGCCGAGCTCGAGCGCCTCATCATCTCGCCCTATCCGCGCCGCGGCATCGAGCTGATGGTGCACACGGGCGTCGCCGACATCGTCCTGCCCGAGGTCGCCGGCCTCGTCTCCACGGTGGACGAGCACAAGCGCCACAAGGACGTCTACGAGCACACCCTCACCGTCGTCGAGCAGGCGATGGACCTGGAGACCGGCCCGGACGGTCCCGTGCCCGCCCCTGACTTCATCCTGCGTTTCGCCGCCCTCATGCACGACGTCGGCAAGCCGGCGACCCGCCGCTTCGAGCCCAACGGCACCGTGTCCTTCCACCACCACGAGATCGTGGGCGCGAAGATGACGCGCAAGCGCATGAAGGCCCTGCACTTCGACAAGGCGACGATCGAGGCCGTCACCACCCTGGTCGCGCTGCACCTGCGCTTCCACGGCTACGGCGAGGCCGCCTGGTCCGACTCTGCAGTGCGCCGCTACGTGGCCGACGCGGGCGACCTCCTCGAACGCCTCCACCGCCTCACGCGCGCGGACTGCACGACCCGCAACCGCCGTAAGGCCAACTACCTGTCCGCCGCCTACGACGATCTCGAGGCGCGCATCGCCGCCCTGCGCGAGCAGGAGGAGTTGGACGCGATCCGCCCCGACCTCGACGGCGACCAGATCATGGAGATCCTCGGGCTGCGCCCCTCGCGCGCCGTGAAGATCGCCCGCGACTACCTGCTCGAGCTGCGCATGGAGCGCGGGCCGCTGGGCGAGGAGGCTGCCCGTCAGGCGCTTCTCGACTGGTGGGCATCGGACGACGTGCGCGCCCTCGCCGAGGAGTACCAGGCCCAGCAGGCCCACTGGGAGGCCAAGGTCGCGGAAAAGAAGGCCCGCAAGGCCGCCGCGAAGGCCGCCCGCGAGGTCCAGGGGCAGTGAGACGGGGCGCGGGGCGACAATCGTCACGCCCGCGCATGGTGCACCCCCGCTCATGCCGCCGTACTCTGGGAATAATTCAACTTTTTGTTAGGAGAGTTATCGCATGAGCACGTTCACCCCCGAGAAGGCATCGGCCGACATCGGCGTGTACGGCCTGGGAGTCATGGGCGCAAACCTCGCCCGCAACCTGGCCCGCAACGGCTACGCGACCGCCGTCTTCAACAGGACCCCGGCTCGCACCGAGAAGCTCATGGCGGAGCACGGCGACGAAGCAACCTTCGTTCCCGCGTCCACGCTGGAAGACTTCATCGCATCCCTGCGCGCACCCCGCGTCGCCATCATGATGGTCCAGGCCGGCCCTTCGACGGACGCCGTCATGGAGCAGCTCGCCGACCTCATGGACGAGGGCGACATCATCGTCGACTGCGGTAACTCCCTGTTCACCGACACGATCCGCCGCGAGAAGTGGGCCGCCGAGCGCGGCCTGCACTTCGTGGGCGCGGGCGTCTCCGGCGGCGAGGAGGGTGCCCTGTGGGGTCCCTCCATCATGCCCGGCGGCACCCCGGCCTCGTACGACCGCCTCGGCCCTATGTTCGAGTCCATCGCCGCCACCTACGACGGCGTCCCCTGCTGCACGTACATCGGCGCGAACGGCGCCGGCCACTTCGTGAAGATGGTGCACAACGGCATCGAGTACGCCGACATGCAGGTCATCGCCGAGGCCTACACCCTCCTGCGTGAGGGCCTGGGCGCCACCCCAGCCGAGATCGCGGACATCTTCGCCGCTTGGAACGAGGGCGAGCTCAACTCCTACCTCATGGAGATCACCGCCGAGGTCCTGCGCCAGGTGGACGCCGAGACCGGCAAGCCCCTCGTCGACCTCATCGTGGACGCCGCCTCGCAGAAGGGCACCGGCAAGTGGACGGTCCAGACCGCCCTCGACCTGGCCGTCCCCGTCACCGCGATCGGCGAGGCGACCTTCGCGCGCGGCGCGTCCTCCGAGCCCGCCCAGCGCGCGGCCGGCCAGGCGCTCGCGGGAAACGCCAGTTCCCTCGTCATCGAGTCGGACGAGGCCCGGGCCGCGTTCATCGAGGACGTGCGCCAGGCGCTGTTCGCCTCCAAGATCGTCGCCTACTCGCAGGGCTTCGACGAGATCGAGGCCGGCGCGAAGGAATACGAGTGGGGCATCGACAAGGGCGCCCTGGCTCGCATCTGGCGCGCGGGCTGCATTATCCGCGCGGCCTTCCTCGACGACATTACCCGCGCCTACGAGGCCGACCCCGACCTGCCGCTGCTGCTGGCCGCCGAGCCGTTCGCGACGCGCTTCCAGGAGTGCACGCCCGCGCTGCGTCGCGTCGTGGCCCAGGCGGCCCTCGCCGGCGTTCCGATTCCGGTGTTCGCCTCGTCCCTGGCCTACTTTGACCAGATCCGCGCGACGCGCCTGCCGGCGGCCCTCATCCAGGGTCAGCGTGACTTCTTCGGCTCCCACACCTACCACCGGGTAGACAAGGAGGGTGTCTTCCACACCCTGTGGGCTGTCGATGGTCGTCCCGAGGAGCAGTGGTCCTGATCTGAGACTGCGGCGGAAGCTGCACGAGGGGGTGGGTGCGTGGCACCCACCCCTTTGTGTTGCAGCCCATACTTTGGGGTTCTTTCAGGAAACCCGGTTAATCTAGGGGTACACCAATCCGCTGAAAGGGCGAATACGTGGCTACTAACAACGGACAGTCTGACTGGAACGACATCATCGAGCCTGGCGGCTCCGGCACGTCAGGGCGGGACTCGCTGCCCTCGCGGCGCGCGGTGCGCGCCGCGGCCGGATCGCATGCATCGCGGAAGGCTGCCAAGGCATCGTCGGCCGGAAAGAAGGGCCCCGCGAAGAAGAGGTTCCGGTGGGCCAAGCGCATCGGCTTCGGAATTCTGACCATCTTCCTGGGTGCTTTTATCGCCGGTATGGCCGTGTTCCTCTACCTTTACAACACGCTGACCGTGCCCGCGCCGGATGACCTGGCGCTCGCGCAGAAGACCACCGTCTACTACGCCGACGGCACGACCGAGATGGGCACGCTGGGCGACATCAACCGTCAGATCATCGATACGACGACGTTGCCCGACTACGTGTCGAAGACGATCGTGGCTTCCGAGGACCGCACGTTCTACACGAACTCGGGTGTTGACCTGAAGGGCATCTTCCGCGCCCTCGTGAACAACCTGCGCGGCGGTGCTCGCCAGGGTGGCTCGACGCTGACCCAGCAGTACGTGGAGCGCTACTACATCGGCGAGACCACGTCCTACACGGGCAAGCTCAAGGAAGCCGTCCTGGCGATCAAGATCAACCGTGAGAAGTCCAAGGACGAGGTTATCGGTGCCTACATGAACACGATCTACTTTGGTCGTGGCGCCTACGGCATCGACGCTGCCGCCCAGGCCTACTTCGGGCACGGCGCCAATCAGCTGACGCTGTCCGAGTCGGCCCTCCTCGCCGCCGTCATCCCCGCGCCTTCCGCGTGGGACCCCGCCGTCAACCCCGATAAGGCGAAGGAGCGCTGGGAGCGCGACCTGAACCTCATGGTCGAGGACGGGTGGATCACGCAGGCCGAGAAGGACGCCGCGGTCTTCCCCGAGACGATCGACCCCGACACGCTCAACAGCGCGTCGATGACCGGAACGACCGGCTACCTGATGGCTCAGGTGAAGTCGGAGTTGCTCGCCTCCGGCCAGTTCGACGAGGACAAGATCAGCCAGGGTGGTCTGCGCATTACCTCGACGATTGTCAAGGAACACCAGGACCAGGCCGTCGCGGCCGCTGAGGGCATGAACGAGGTCGAGGGCTGGGATCCGACGCACCAGCACGTCGCCCTGTCCTCCATGGATCCGGCCACTGGCGAGATCCTCGCCGAGTACGCGGGCGCGGATTACGAGAAGCGCCAGCAGAACGCTGTCACGCAGGATATCGCGATGGCCGGCTCGTCCTTCAAGCCCTTCGCCCTGCTGGCGAACGCGCGCCTGGGTGGCACGGTCTACGACACGTACTCGGGCAAGTCCCCGCAGTATTTCCGAGGCATGGGCACCCCCGTCTACAACGACGGCGGCTACTCCTTCGGTAACGTCACCCTCGTGAAGGCGACCGCCTACTCGATGAACACGGTGTTTGTGGGCCTCAACGACGATGTCGAGCCGGAGAACACGCTCAAGGCCGCCATCGACGCGGGTATCCCCGAGGATACGGTCGGCCTGAACGATGAGCTCCTCAACGTCCTGGGCCCCTCCTCGCCGCACAACATCGACCTGACGACCGCCTACTCGACGATCGCGAACGGTGGCGAGCGCGTCACCGCCCACATCGTCAAGAAGGTCGAAGACTCGAATAACAAGCTGCTCTACAGCGGCGACGTGGCTCCTAAGCGCGTCTTCGAGGTCGAGGAAGTCTCCTCGATCATGCCGGCCCTCGAGGCCGTCACGACGGGCGAGGGTACGGCCAACCGCGTGGATGCCTCGATCGCGCGACTGACGACAGCCGGCAAGACCGGTACCTCCTCGGACCAGCTTTCTGCGCAGTTCGTGGGCTTCGTGCCCGGCATGGTCACCGCCGTGTCGATGTACCAGTCCGACGACGCGGGCAACTCCGTGCCTCTCGACGACATCGGCGGACTTGGACAGTTCCACGGCGGCGACTGGCCCGTGGACGTGTGGATCGACTACATGAAGCCCGCGACCGCGAACCTGCCGGGCGACGACTTCCCGTGGAAGGTCGAGTCCAACCGCAAGGTCCACAACAACGCGCCCACGCCTGCGCCGAGCGCGACGACCGAGGCCCCGCAGTCCGCTGCCGAGCCCACCGAAACGCCCACGCCTACGGAGACGCCCTCCGCCGAGCCCACCGAGAATTCTCAGAACGGTGGCAACGGTTCCAACAACGGGAACAACGGCAACGGGAACGGTGGCAACGGTTCCAACAACGGGAACAACGGCAACGGTTCCAACAACGGCAACGGCGGGAACAATAACGGCGGCAACAACAATGGCGGCAACAACAATGGCGGTCGAAGAAACTAGCCGCGCGTCCTAGCGCCGAGCTGCGGGCCCCGAGGAGCATCCTCGGGGCCCGCAGTGCGTTCACTGCGGGAGTATGCGTATGCGGATAGGAAACGACGATGCGGATAGGTTACGAACATCTGGATAGGTTAATAACCTATCCACAAGCGAATAACCTATCCGGATGCGCACAACCTATCCGGATGCGCACAACCTATCCGCGTGTGAGCGTCTGCGCTCCCACCATGTGCCCTCCGTTGCCGCGCTCCTGAGGGGACAAGCAGTGACGTGTCGTAGACGAACGTCAGATCTTGCATGCACAGCAAAAGGGGTGGCCCCCGCTCGAATGAG
>NZ_ALCB01000057.1:0-4731 GCF_000282935.1 Actinomyces sp. ICM39 | reverse complement strand
AGCCTCAGTGTACGGTGCGGACCTCACCGAGAGGGTGAAACGAAACTGTGCGCGGTACCGTCCTCGCTGCCCGTTGTTGCTCGTGTCCCCGGCCTCAGTCCTGGTGCCCCGCGCGCGCCAGGCGCTTGGCCCGCACGGAGCCGAGCAGCCAGTCGGCGCTCAGGCACCCCAGCGCCACCCACACGACGCCCATCGCGATCCAGCGGAACGTGGGCACGGTCTCGTGGAAGATGAACACGGCGACGAGCAGCTGCAGGGTGGGCCCCAGGTACTGCAGGAAGCCCATCGTCCCCAGGGTCAGGCCCCTCGCCGCCGAGGCGAACATGATGAGGGGGATCATCGTCAACGCGCCCGCGCCCACCAGGAGCGCCAGGTGAATCACCCAGGACACCCCGGAGCCGTCGGATGAGGCGATCGTGTGGAACGACGTCGAGGATGTCGCAGCCAGATACGCGTAGTAGCCGAGTAGGACGGGCGAGACCGCGGCCGTCTCGATCGCCATGCCCGCGAGTGGGTCGACGCGCGCGGCCACGTCCTTCTTGACGAGGGAATACAGGCCGAACGTCAATGCGAGCGTGAGTGAGACGATGGGGACTGAACGCTGGCCGATCACGAGGATGACGACTGCGACGACGCCGAGGGCCAGGGCCACTTTCTGGATCGGGGTGACGCGCTCGCGCAGCACGATGAGGCCCAGCGCGATCGTCACGAGGGGGTTGATAAAGTAGCCGACCGCCGCGTCGGTTGTGTGGCCGGCGAGGACCGCGTACACGTACACCGACCAGTTGACGACGACGAGCGCGCCCGCGACCGCGAGGCGCCACAGGGCTCCCCGGTCGGCGATCAGCGCGCGGATCTTCCCCAGCGAACCCGTCAGGGCGAGCGCAACGAGGCAGAAGAACAGGCCCCACACCGCGCGGTGGACGATCACCTCGACGGCGCCGGCGGGGGAGAGCAGCGAGAAGTACAGGGGGAAGAATCCCCAGATCACGTAGCAGGAAACGCCGAGGGCGAGTGCGCGTGGTTCGTTCTTCTGGGTGCTCATGCACCCAGTGTATGAACATCGTGTGGGCAGACGCCGCCGCGGGAACGGCTGTGATCACCTGGCGAGAAAGCGTGAGGGGCGGCGGCGTCCCCCGAAATCAGGGTGGTCTCGTCGATGCCGAGGACCACGCCGAGGGCCTCCAGGTAGCGTTCCTGCTGGCTTTCCTCGCCCGCCCGGCGCGCCATGACGGTCGGGTTGTGGATGAGGCGCGCGGCCAGGTGGCGCAATGCTCGGGCGGCGTCGTCGGTCGAGAGGGGAGCCTCTCCGAGGCGATCGATCTCCTCCTCAACGATGCGGAAAACGCGTGAACGCAGGTGTCGCACGACCGGGTCCATGGATCGGGCGCCGAGGCCGCGCTCGAAGGAGGAGACCTCCTCGTCGATGATGGCGCGGGCGCGCGTCAACGCGTCAGCATCGGCGGCGGGGACCGACGCCTGGATGGTCGGCAGGTCGATGAGCGTGACGTTCGGGAGTGAGGCGACAGAGCTTTCGGTGTCGCGCATGAGGGCGAGGTCCAGGACCACGGTTGGCCCGGCCTGGGCGGCCATGTCGCGCGTCAGGACGGGGCTTCCCAGCCCTCGGCATGTCACCACGAGGTCGGCGCGCTCCAGAGCAGAGGGCAGGTCTGCGGCATCAACCCAGCCGATGCCTCGCCCTTCTGCGAATTCGCGTGCGCGCCCAGACGTCGAGTAGACGGACACGTCCGATGCGCCGAGCGCGTGCAGGGCGCTGACGGTCGCGCCCGCGTAGGCGCCCGTGCCGACGATGAGCACGCGCGTGTCCACCCACGGTCCCAGGTGAGCCGCAGCCATGTCGAGGCCGACGGCGACGACGGATCGTCCAGCCCCGGCCAGTCCGGTCTCGGTTGCGACGCGGCGGGAGGTCGCCGAGGCCCGTTCGGCGGCGCGCCCCAGGTCGCAGCTGAGGGTCCCGTCCTCCCAGGCCGTGCGCGCGGCGCGTCGCATCTGCCCCGCGATTTCGCGCTCGCCAATGACCATGGACTCCAGTCCCGCCGCAGTCGAAAACAGATCGACGAGGCCGTCGCGACCCCACAGGTGCCGCAGGTTCACGTCCTCGCGCGGTGCGTGCGAGGCCTGGGCGAGCTCGCGCTCGACCGCGTCCTTGAGCGCGTGGGGGTCGGCCGAGGCCGGGGCGTCGACGTAGATGGTGACGCGATTGCAGGTGCGCAGGACCATGACTCCGCGCGCGTTCGGCAGCGAGCGCGTGAGGGTAGGACCCAGATCGTCCGCGCTGGAGAGCCGGGCGATGTCATCGAGGGGGGTGTAGCGGTGGTCCGCGGAGAGCACATGAATAGTCACAACGCGTCCATTTAAGGGCACGCGGGTAGAGCGAGCAGAGCAGCGAAGCTATTTATGTTGGTGACGCCGTGTCATTTTGGAATGTCGGTGAAATAAATGGCTCTCTCCCGCGGATAAATGGATATAAAGGCACGCAAAATCAAGCTTTTGCGGCGTGTGAGAAATTGTCTTGAACTAAACTGGAAAACGACGGAAATGCGCGAATTAACGCATGAAAACATCATTAAATTAAGGGAGACACATGACGACGCCCCCGCTGATTGCCGCCCTGACCGGGCAACGCGGGCCCATCCCCGTGTGGTTCATGCGTCAGGCCGGACGCTCCCTGCCTGAGTACCGCGAGCTGCGCGCCGACGTCGGCCTGCCCATGCTCGAGGCCTGCCTGCGCCCCGACGTGGCCGCCGAGGCAACGGTGCAGCCCGTGCGGCGCCACGGCGTGGATGCGGGCATCTTCTTTTCGGACATCATGGTCCCCCTGCGCCTGGCCGGGGTGGGTGTCGAGATTGAGTCGGGCGTCGGCCCCGTCCTCGATCATCCCTATCGCACGCGCGAGAGTATCGACGAGCTCCTGAGTCATCGGTATGGGGAGGGGTCGTGGACCGATTCCACCGGGCGTACGCGCGACTGTGCCGAGGGAGCCCAGTCCGTGCGCGACGGCGTCGCAACGGCGGTGCGCGAGCTGGGCTCCACGCCGCTCATTGGATTCGGCGGCGCCCCCTTCACCCTGGCCGCGTACATGGTCGAGGGGCGTCCCTCGCGCGATCACATGGCTGCGCGCTCGCTCGCGGCGTCGGACCCGGGCGCGTGGGATGCTCTCATGACCTGGTGTGCGCGCGTGAGCGCCGACTTCATCACCGCTCAGATCGAGGCCGGGGCGAGCGCCGCGCAGCTCTTCGACTCGTGGGTGGGGTCTCTCTCGCCTCGTACCTATAGGGAATCCGTCGCGCCGTATTCGCGCTTGGTTGCGCAGCGCGTCGCCGGCGTCGTCAGTCCGGTGACCGGTGAGTGCGCTCCGCTCATCCACTTCGGGACGGGCAGCGCGCCGATCCTGTCCGATATGGCCGAGGTCGGTGCCGACTGCGTGGGCGTGGACTGGAAGACGGACCTGTCGTGGGCCATCGCGCAGGTGCCCGGGAAGGCCGTGCAGGGGAATTTGGACCCCGCACTACTTCAGGCCCCGTGGCACGTTATCGAACAGGTTGTTCGAGATATTCTCGACGCTGGGCGCTCCGCCCCAGGCCACGTCTTCAACCTTGGGCACGGCGTGCCACCCACGACCAACCCGGACGTGCTGACGCGCATCGTGGAGCTGGTGCACGAGCTGGGTGACGAACGATGAACCCCCTGGAGGCCATCCCCACCCACCCCGGCGCGGTCGTCGTCGGCGGAGGTATCGCTGGCCTCGTGAGCGCGTGGGAACTGGCCCGCGCGGGCGTGCGTCCCCTCCTGATTGAGGCGCGCGGCTACCTGGGCGGCCTCATCGCCCGCGGCACGGTCGGCGGGGCGAGCGTGGACCTGGGCGCGGAGACATACGTCGTGCGAGGCACCGACACCTCGTCGATCGTGGAGGCCCTGGGGCTGACCTCGGTCGAGCCCGCCGGATCGGGCGCCCGCCTCTACGCACCCTCCCTGCGCGGGGGCTGGGAGCTGCGCCCCTTCCTGCGCGACTCGTTCCTGGGAATCCCGGCTCACCCGGACGCGCCCGACTGCGCTCACGTACTCGGCGAGGCCGGGGTGCGCCGCGCCCTCGAGGATCGCTCGATGGGCGGCGGCGTCGGTATGGACGAGGCCGGGGAGACTCTGGCCGGTTTCGTGACCGCGCGCATGGGGGAGGCCGTGCTGGAGCGCTCGGTGCGGCCGATCATCGCGGGCATCTACACTGCCGACCCTTCCATGCTGGCGACCGACACGGTTGCCCCCGGCCTGCGTGCTGAGACTGCCCGTCACGGATCCCTGTCTGCTGCGGTCGCGGCGCGCCTGGCCGCCGCCGGATCACGCCGCATCCCCGAAGCCTGCGTTGAGGGCGGCATGTTCGTCCTCGTCGACGCGCTGCGAACCGCCATAGAAGAGGCCGGGGGGACAGTCCTGACCCGCACGGGCGCGTTCTCACTGAGGCGCGCGGCCACGGGATGGACCCTCGAGTGCGGGCCGACCAAGCCCGGGCCCACCCCCGGAGCCGAACCCGTGCCGAGCGGACCGGGCGTGAGCGTCACGACGGAGCGCCTCGTCCTCGCCTGCAGCGCCAGCGCCGCCCTGCGCCTGTTGACGCAGGCGCGCATCCCCGGCCTCGTGCCCGATGTGAGCGTTCCTGAGGGCGCGCCCATCGCGCGCCTCACCCTGGCCGTCCACGCCCCCGAGCTGGACGAC